>JAHRVB010000088.1 GCA_019090895.1 Kangiellaceae bacterium | reverse complement strand
TACCGAAGGCTTTGTTGAATTAATGCAAAAGAAAGACGATTTATCACAACTATCAGTGATGGGCTCTACGGCATCGCTCTCCCATTACATCCGCCAGCTCAATAAGAAATTTGTGAGGGGCATGTCGATTAATCAGCGGTTGTTTACTTAACGCAATACATCACCATCGAAACCTAACCTAACATTCTATCAGGGCTTGCTGAGAATATAGCGTGCAAAAAATCGGTCACATCAGTCTTCCCGCAGCTAGTGACCTTATTCAATCTACTTTAATTTCTAGAGTCAGATTCTATTACCGTTTTAATAATGCTCAATCATCTGGCTATTCATGAACTTATGCCTGCTAGATTTTTAATGGGTGTCCTTATATTCTTCTTATATTCTCAAAAAGGAGCAATAGGGTACGACGTGGTGGAAAAATCATTAGTTACCACTCAAATCTCACATCTCTTTCAATGTCACGTTCTACTTCTCTTTCATATTCACTAGCAATGAACTTTTTCCATTGAACCTCTTCATCAATGGCCCAAGCAGATATTTCGCTGTTATCGGAGTTTATTAATGAGTGAAATAAGGGTAATCGTGATTCAAGTATCTTCGCTCTTGAGCCTGTCCATCCGTTAGGACCGAGGTTTGATAAATATTCGTCAAGAACCCTAATTGGTTCGGGACAACTCTTTAATAGTTCAATTGCTAGTGGAGTCCATTCCATGGACTTTTCAACATTCTGATACGGCGTAATTATTGATGCGAGCATAGGGTAACTATCTTTTCCATTATTTTTACACCAGGCTAACGTGCTTTTCGTATCGACTTTAGAGAACGGGCTTACTTTTTTATCTAATCTGTCTTTTACAGCATTTCTTATCTGACACTCTACTTCTGTTCCTTCACCAATAAAGACTTCAAGAGCCAATATGGGATGTAACTGGATCATTGTAGACATATATTCAGGGTAATCGTATCTGCCTATTATATGTTCTAAAATTTTAGACTTCATTTCATTGAGTATGGTTAATGCATGCTCTCTATTTTCATTCTCTGAGAAACAAACGTTTGCTATCTGAGTTAGATTATAATCACTACCATCAAAGTTGTTTTCTCCTGAATATTTTAGTGACGCTAAAAGTGATGCTGATTTATTTTTCAATAAGTCTGATACTGTATAGCTTGTGTTTTGCTCAAGGCCATGAAAACGCATTGACAGTATATCTATGGCGACTACTTGCCCATTATCTTGTTGCCGAATTAATTCTAATATTTCACATAGCTGATAGTCAGCTATTGGTTCATGTCTGCGACCTGAAGCTAAGTTTCTATACATCCAAATTGGAGATTTATTTTCCTTTAGGTCCTTAATAATACGGCTAATAGCTTCTGAATCAATTGTATAGCTCAGCTGAACCAAAACAAAATACTGTTTAAGTGATGGGTGAATTAAAAGGCTGTCTAAGAAAGTATTAGTCAGCTTGATATTATATTTTGAGAAGTAATTTATTTGCCCACATAAAAAATCGAGATTACGCTCTTTTTCAGGGATTTTTTCCAGTGCCGTTATTGTTTTAGATAGAAGCTCATCGTTATTTTTGCATGCTTCAGCATATCCTTTACCAAACTCAAATAGGTTAGAGCTTGTTCCTTGATATGAGAGAAGTTTAGTTAGAATATTATCTAATTCTTTCGGTGCGGTGGTAGCCAACCTGGTGCCTAATTCAATAGAATATTCCTGTCCCTTCTTATATCCACGTTCAATTACTTTACCATCGTCATCTATTTCTTCTAAATCATAGAACTTCCATTTATCCGCCAGAACATACATATTTATATCGTCCATAAGCGATTTAGGGGATAACTTTTCAGTGATTGAATTTAGTCTTTGAATTTCTTCCTTATCTGAACCTTTACTATCAAATCTTAATATTGAATGAATGGCTTCATAGCCATCACTCCACATTCCGGATTTGCTGATACTCGTACAGGTTTCCTCAATTAAGGATCTGAGGTCTCTTATTCGCCATAGACTTCGTAAATTTTTACTTAGTACGGTTTTGGCACCTGTTGAAGCTTGAGTGTCACCAGCTATTAACTTAGCGGTGTAGTCAATGAATACTCCATACCAGTTTTTAACATCTTGATTTGTTCTAGGCCTGTAACCGAAGTCTCTGGGATTCGCACCAAAATCAAAGCTGTGGCTAGACGAAAAATGCCAGGCTTCAAGAGATGAGCATAAAAGCTCTAAGGCGAGATCTACATTACTTTGGGTTTCGCTTTCAATTAGTTCATTGATAATGTTTAGCCGCTGCTCTTTAGTTGCATGAGTCCCTGATAGGTGAAGTTGAAACAATGACTTTATAATATCTCTGATGGAATTGTTATTTTCTCCCTTATTCTCAGATAGTGCGAATTGGCATAGCAATTTTGCGCACTGATCAAAATACTTTTTCTCATATGCAATTGACCTAATAAGCCTCGTAATTTCCGTAAATTGTTTATTATTTCTAGTGCAAAACTCAGGCTGTTTAGCTAATGTTTCAATGTGTACTAAAACTTCCTTAGTTGAAATGGGTGCTATATTATTAATCAATATCCAAGCTAGTTTATTCTTACCTTGAGCATACAGGTTGTGCACCAAACCGTTGTCACTTAACCAGTCGCTAACGATTACTTTTGCTTCATCACATTGGGGTAAATAACCTAGTCTCCTCGAAAATGATTTTAATATCCTTTCATCTATAGCTTCACTAAAGTTACTTATAATTATAGCTGAGCTTATATTTTCTAGAGCACATTTAGCTAGCCTATTAGCTATCGGATGAGGTAATACTGCCATCCATTTGCTCCGTTGCTGAACTAAATTTCGTCGCTTTAGCTCTATAGCGGCTTGATAAATGTTTTTAGCGGGGATTTCAGACAAGTTACTAATGAAGTTAACATCTTCACTATAGGGGCCATCACTGTTAATTTGAAAAGAATAAACTAATGATAAAGCTTGGGCTGTCTTTTCAAGTGACTTATCATGGTCATGTCGCTGATAAAATAATCTCTTAAAAAGCTCTTCATCTTTTAAACTAGAAATGTTTTCATCTTTTTCAATCGTTTCTGCTAGGGCTATCGCTATTCTTGAGTTTCCACCAGAGAATTCACTAATAGTTCGTGAATTTTGTTGTCCTAAATTACGATACCTAGAGTTTAATATTTTCTCAATTAATTCAATAGAAGATGGTTCAAGGGAAAACACATCTGTTTGTTCAGGTTGGTCTTCTCTAATATCATACTCAATAGTTAATAAATTAACTTTACTGGTATCACTATTGCATAGGGATGTTAATGTCCTATGTAATTCAGGGGGCAATTATCGACTATTAATTGCGCATCTTTACCTTCTGAAACTAGTTTTTCGGCTAAAACCCTAGGAGTCGGTGATGGGCCGTTAGCTATATCTGTATAAAATATGCTTTCTGTAGATATTAGATTTTCACCTATGCGTATATCGAATAATGCTTGGGTAAACCTAGTTTTCCCAACTCCAGAAAGGCCAATTAATCGAATTGAAGAATTATTTTGGAGTAGTTTTTGGCGTAAATAATTTATACCCTCAACACCATTTAAGCCCGCACTATTTTGTGATGATGAGTCAATTAGTCTCACTTTATCGTCTACTATATATTCTTCCGATATGCCTGAAGGGCATTTTGCCCAGTTATCATATCCTTCCCATGAATTTACATTGCCAGCAAATCTCGATGTTAGCCAAATCTCATGATTATCTCTTTTTTTTTGAGTGACGAACCCTTTGACCTGAATGTAAATGTCGTCCTCTTTATTTACAGGCTTACAAATATTTTCATGGCTAGCTTCTATTGGTATTGCTCTAACACCATCTAAGCCAGGGTCTGCACTATCCTGTTTGACAACATTTATCACACCATACATGCTCTCTGTTTCTGTTAACACTAGGTGTCTAATTATCCTGCTTGACACCCATTCCCTGTACCAAGTATTCAGCTCTCTGAGGTAGGGGTCATTGCGGCTTAATGATGCCGCTGCAATAGATGGCTTCAACAATGCTAAACCTCGCATCATTACACGAGAAATTAGTTGGTTTCCTAATGAAGATATGTCTGAACCTAAATGTGGGGTAGCTAAAAAGGCCACTCCTGAAATTCTCCCTAAAAATTCCTGCGCAGCAACCCTTGTTGTCTGATCACTTGCAATTCTAAGGATTTGCTTGGTAATTAAGCCTCCAAGGCTGTGGCATACAAATATTATTTCACCTTCGGACAACTCTGGGATTTTTAATATATGTTCGAGAATATTTGTTGCATGGTCGGGAATTCCCATACCGCTATTGTTAAACTTGAACTTTGGAGCTGAGTATTCGATGGACCAGATGTTGAGTTCATCAGAATCATCTAGTAGCCATAATGGCCATGATTGCTCCTTGGAATCCCGCTCTAGCCAAGTATTATCCGCATCTCCGCCTAGACCATGGATAAACAATACATGGATATTTTTTAGCTTTGCTGGATCTGAGCGTAGTTTTATTTCTGACATTATTATTCTTCTAAATTAGTTTACTTAGATAATGTTGTTGTAGTTAACCCAAGATTAAATCTAGGATTGGCAGAATCATAGATTAATACCATGCGAAGGTATTGGTTTACCAAATATCAGCCTCATGATAAAAATCAAACTATTACAGACACCACTTCCCCTAATTAACAGCATAATACTCAACAAACCAATTCAGCTGAGGTGTATGAGAAAGCTAAACACATAACTTTAAAGTATTTATGTTGATTTCTAATCAATATAAATCTCTGTTGAGCTGAGCCGCGTTGACTCAGTACGTCATACTATTAATGGTT
>JAHRVB010000087.1 GCA_019090895.1 Kangiellaceae bacterium | reverse complement strand
TCATTTCGAGTTATCGTCCGGGAATTCTTGCTTATTGCTGCGAATCAGAAAGGACTTAATCCCAAACTATTACATTTTAGCCTTTCCTAAAAAACAGGGAGAGCCAAGCTCCGAAGAAATTGCAGAGATGTTAAAACTGGGAACTTCTCATGCTCAAATGTTAGCGGAAGAAATTGTCGGTGACTCGGAAGCCTTTACAGTCTTATATAGTGGGTATAGCGCTAGACGCGAAAAAGGTTGGCATGTGCATATCGTTTTACTTGGCAATCGATGGAAGAAAGCTTGGCTATATTTGATTCTAGCGGGAAAGAATCTAGCTCAAGCACTTGGTCTACGAAAAGATGACGCACCAAGGATTAAGTAATGGATGAATCAAAGTGGTTCGATTTAATGGGCAGGTTAGGTTTCGATGAAAATATGGAAACCTATACAAAACTACAATCTCACTATAGTGAAAAACACCGCTATTATCATAATGCCAATCACATAATTGCCACTTTAGAATATTTACAACAAGCCAAGCATCTGGCAAACGACTATAACGCATTAGAAGTTGCGCTTTGGTTCCATGATGCTATCTACAAAGTCTTTTCGTCAAGTAACGAGTTAGATAGCGCTAACTGGGCTTCCGAATTTTTGAAGAATAATAACGCCACGGATGATCTTATTGGTCGTGTACATCGATTAATTATGGCTACTCTTCATAACGCTACGCCTAGCGATAATGATGAAAGCCTTTTAGTCGACATCGACTTATCGATTCTAGGGTGCTCTAGTGAGTTCTATGACCAATTTGAAGTGTGGATTAGGAAAGAATACAAGCTTATTCCCAGTTTCATTTACAAGAAAAAACGTAAAGAAATATTGAAAATCTTTTTAGCAAGAGAAAGAATATACTCACACGAGTATTTTTTTGAGAAGTTCGAAAAATCAGCAAGGATAAATCTACAAAATGCTATTGATAGCCTTTGAATGGCATAACTCACCCAAGTCGTTCGCTGTTCAATATTTAGTCATTTTATTGGAGTTCATTCTTTCCTTACATCCTACCCAAAGAAATGCCGATGATGTAAACTCTGTGAAACCATAAATATTTCGATTTGGTGCTGTTCGAAAAACCGAGAAATCTGTATTTTTAGTTATGAAGTAGAGAATAATCAATGAAGTACTATATATGGAAACAAGAGTTTCTTGATGAATACGTCATGCTAGACGGCGTTGTTCGACAGATAAAATTGGAGCATCGATTAACAACCGGTGAATTGTTTATCGAACGCTGGAGCCCAGACGCATACTGCCAGTACTCAAAAGATTTTCCACAGGGCTTGGTGTTGAACGATAATCTAATCGGTTCTCTCTATGTCATTGTTTCGAATTCACTAAAATCATTTTTGCAATCAAATGTAACGAATCAGCTAGAGTTGTTGCCATTGGCTTTAGTCAATCACAAAGGTGAAAAAGAAACAGAGAGCTACTTTCTAGTAAATCCACTAGAAATATATGATTGTATTGATCAACAAGCATCTGAGTTGGATTGGGATCGAAAAGCGAATGTTATCGATTTTGCTGATGATTTAATCTTCGACGAGCGCTTAATACCAGACAATGTCCATATGTTTAGAGCCAAGTACATGACCGAGTTGGTTTTTATTTCGCAAGAGTTAAAAGATCTACTGGAAAAAGAAGGCTTTATTGGTTTACGTTTTGTTGAAGCGGAGCATTATAGTTCTCTTTGATTCTAGTGACAGAATTATTGAGGTAGCCTGTCAGTTTGACTGAGTTTCAGAAGTCTAACGATTTAATTAAACAAATGCCGATAAACTAATTTCCTCTTGTAGAACCTTTAAAAGGTGAAAGAACATTTTGAGGAAGAAAATAACCTCTAGAGAATAAAAAGAGTTTTGATACCCTTTATCAATGTTATTATTACTCATAGATAAAATGATTTAATATGACAAGAGAATTATGAATACCAAACTAAACTGGGTTGCAAACGAACAGATACAAACTCTAGCCGATGGAACCAACGTTGAGCAAGTTGTTCACTTTGCGAGTATTAATGAAATTACTGAAAGCGCACTAAAAGCAGCCGTTATCGACAGCATCGACAAAGCGGTAGGATTATTGAATGAAAATATCGAAGATGATTCTAGATATTTACTGTTTGAATGGGATGTTACAAATTCTACTTTGGTCATTGTTGTGACGGATGATTCAAAAGAAAGCGACTCTCGACAGTTAGTAAAATGTAAACTACTAGCACTCGATCAACAAATGACGGAATTGGCGAATGCCTCGGAAAATGAAAGGGAATCTAAAGCGGAAGAATATTCAGAACTAGTACAAGGATGGATTCATAATTACCTGACGACTTGCAGTGCTTTTATGCGATATTCTTTGATTGCGGTTTTCCATAATGAATCGAGACAAAAAACAAAACTCTTATAAGTTACCAAGTTGCTAATTTACCAAGTTACGAAATCAGTAAGAACGACTGTCTTTCATTAATCCATCGAGCTTGATTTGAGCTCGCTCTGGTTTTTCTAAATCAATGACATCAATCATTTCACATTCGTCTCGAATCATTTCGGAGATAAGGCTCGGGTAATGCCGGCAATCTTCTGGGCGGTCTAAATAAATACTGCAGGTATATTTATCGGGCGAAGATTCATTTGATTTGGGAGCAATTTCAAGGAAAGGGCATCTTCTCAGTCTGGTTCCTGATTCTGGATCGAACCAGATCTCACCCTTATTGACGAATTGATAGATTTCTGGATTAAATATTTCCCATAGGTCTATTTCTTCCTTTGTCGCAGAAAGAGCGCCATCACTGTATTTTATGCAACACTTACCGCACTGATTGCACTCTTTCATTGGAAATTTAGCGAAGTCTGGAATAAAATTTAAGTATAGCATCCATGTGGTTTTTAAAGAATAATGGAGCATACTTAAGCTGAACTCAGTATTAGAAAAACCAGTAATTTTAAAATAGGCTGACTGGATGCAGTTGCTTATCCTGAGCTCAGACTACCTAATAACGGCATTAATTTGTTTGGAACGAACTTTAGGATGAGACTACTTAGTTGGAACATGGCAGTTATCTGGTTGCTTTTAGCGACCAACCCACTGAAGCTCGAAGCAGAAGTGATAACCTATCCGCAAGATGAGCTCCAATATAATCTTCTCGTTGTCGACATTCTAAAGTTGGCACTATCAAAATCCTCACCAGAGGCGCAGCTAAGGGGAATCACTTCTTCTTATAAACGACTGGCACCGCTGATAGAAGATGGCCAGCTAAGCGTTATTTGGGCGGGAACAAACAAAGAATATGAATCCCGTTTACGAGCGATTAAAATTCCAGTTTTAAAAGGGCTACTGGGATATCGGATATTCATAATACGTAATGGCGACCAAAAACGATTCACTGAGATAAACTCGCTCAATGAGTTGAAGCGATTATCTGCGGGACAAGTCAAAACATGGACGGATGCTTTTGTACTCATGGAAAATAACATTCCCCTTGTGACTACTCATAAGAGAGAGAATTTATTTTTGATGTTAGAGGGTAAGAGATTTGATTATTTTCCAAGAGCCATTCACGAGCCTTGGGTTGAATTAGAAAACCATGCTCAATTGGATTTAGTGGTTGAGGAAAAAATTCTTATGGTATATCCGTTTGCACTGTATTTCTTTGTTTCTAAAGACAATGAGAAGCTAGCTAGAGCAATTGAAAAAGGTTTTAACATGGCTATTGATGATGGTAGTTATGATGAGCTTTTCTTCAATAACAAAATAGTAAAAGAATCTCTCAATCGAGCCAAAATTGAAAATCGATTGATTCTTCGTCTCAATAATTCGAATATGCCAAACGATACACCTTTTGACGTTGAAAAATACTGGATAAGGCTAGACGAGCTAGTTCAAACCGAAAGCCATTAGTTGTCAATAATGATGACGTAATCTTTATAAAGCGTCATTTTCTCGCCATAAAGAAATCACCTCGGAAAATTAACACTAATAACGACCATGTGTTTAATCACACCTTCATTAGCTTGTCAGCAAGCTTTTATCATATGGAAGGTGTTTCAAAACTGGATCAATCAATTTCAACGTCATGTATCGTAATCGACACACTCACTATGGCCCAATGAATAGATCGTTAAAATATCAATTAAAAACAATAAGTTAAGACTGTTCAATAGTTGGCATGAGCCTTGTATTAGAGTTATACAAGATTATTTAGACAATTGAAACATTATGGATATTCAAAGAGAAATTAAAGAGATACCCGTTTGGAGAAAGTACTGGTACGTGGCTCCCATCGTTTTCGTTATTTCACTGGTCGCCTGGGGAAAGTCTTTTTTGGGTGACTCTTCATATGTGCTCGAAAAACAAAAGTTTCAATACGCAAAAGTTGAACAAGGTGAGTTCAAAGTGGAAGTGCGAGCGATTGGCGTTTTAAAGCCGCAAGATATTCGACTAGTCCCTGCGTTATCTTCAGGTCGGGTGGAGCAAATCTTAGTAAAGCCAGGTGCTTATGTTACGAAAGGACAATTGCTGGTTAAATTGTCGAACCCAGAATTGCGCAGAGAACTTGAAAAGGCTCATTGGGAATTTCAGGCGAATAAAGCGGAAATGCAAGCGTCTATTGTCTCGCTGGAGTCACAGCTAGTTGATATAGAAAACAGTGTGGATGAAGCTCAATACAATTACAAAAGTACAAAGCTAAAACTGGATGCTGAGTCGGAGTTGATGAATCTAGGCAACGGTTCAATATCAAAATTAGATTTTGAAAGAACAAAGCTTTCAGTCGAGCACCAAAAGCAACGTTGGGCAGCGCAGAACAAACGTATGCAAAAAATGATTGATAATATGAAGGCAAATAAAATCGCTCAACAAGCGAGATTAGAGTTGGCTGAAAGCAATTATCAGCGAGTCGAACTTCAGGTCAGCGAGCTAGCAGTCAAATCTTCAATGGAAGGCATTGTACAGCAAACTTCCTTGGTTTTAGGGCAACAGTTGGCCTCTGGCGAAAGTGTTGCGACCATTGCCAGTAAAGACTCTTTGTTTGCTGAGTTGCAAGTTCAAGAATTGCAGATTAAGGATATTGTGGTGGGATTAAACGTTGTTGTCGATACTCGTTCAAGCGAAATTTCAGGCATTGTCACTCGAATTGACCCCAGCGTTGATAAGGGAATGGTCATGATTGATATTGAGCTTACGGGCGAATTACCAGCGGAAGCAAGACCTGAACTTAATGTAGAAGGAAGAATAATCACTAGCCAAATTGAAAATGCTTTATTTGTCAGACGGCCGTCTTTCGCTCCGCAAAATAGTCAAGTCAATATCTTTCGATTGTCAGATGATCAACGGTATGCTTTTAAGGAACCTGTCGAAACTGGATTGAGTTCTGTCACTCATATTCAAATTATATCGGGCCTTAAAAATGGTGATTCAATTATAACTTCCGATATCACTCCCTTTCAAAATCATCAGCAAGTATTAATAAACTAATTAGAATTTTCAGGAGATAACTATGTCATCG
>JAHRVB010000086.1 GCA_019090895.1 Kangiellaceae bacterium | reverse complement strand
ACCATCTGTTAAACCATCAGATACGAACGCAGATAAGCAACTATCAAAACTCGAAACTTCAGTTAAGAGCGAATTAGAATCATCTGAGTCGATCGAAGAAATTAATCAAAAATCCCAGTCGTGTCTTCCAATCGACCTGTTAGAATCATCAATTCTAACTGAGAGTGTCATAGACTCAAACACTAATCAGTGGCTAATCATGGACTCCGAACAAATCAAACTAATTTATGAGTCGATTAAATCTGAGTATTTAAAGCAAGATACAGAATTGGAAGAAAATACAAAACGGCTGGAACTCGAACAAAACGTCGCCATAGACCAGTGGTATATGTTTAATGAGTCTAGTCTAAGTAAATTAATCTATATCAGCGCTGATAACGGTGAATATATATTCGTTGACCAATCTGCTCAAAAATCGCACCAGCTAACAGCTTCGAATTTACTAGCACTATTAAAGAGTAATGCGGTGGTGCCATTTATTACGCCTGACCTTTTAACGCCCTCCATAAAACTCGCACTCAAAGATTTTAAAACTTATCTAGATATGCGAAAAAAGCAAAAACAGACGATCGTTGAAGCAGAGCATGCTGAAAAAAGCTCGATCGCAGATAAAGTGAATAAAGATGCTCTTACTAAAGATTTGAAAACAAACTCTAACATAAAGCCAATTGTCGCTAAAAACGAATTGCCTCCCCTGGAAAATAACTCTACTCCGATTTCGAAAGTTATTCCTAAAAATGGAATGTCTGTCATATCAATCCCTACCGCCATCGAACTTTCAGTAGGATCTTGGCTTCGACTAAAATCCTTAAAGCAGTCTACAAATTGCAAACTAGCTGCTCGTATAGTTTCCAAAGACAGTTATATCTTTGTTGATCGACAAGGAATTAAGCTGATTGAACTATCCGGGAGTGAATTAAATAACCAATTACAAGATGGCCGAATGACGTTAGTAAGCAGTGAATCAGACAACCCTATACTTTTAGAGTCTGTTATTGCTAAAACTCGAGTCTTGAAGTCAGAAAATTAGTCACCAAAATATTTGACCTCTAGCAAAGATAGTTTTAGCCAATTCTCCTCGAATCAATTGAGAATATGCAATTTCTTTTGTGCACATTTAGAAAGTGAATTACAAGGAAAGTGGAGACATCATTTGAGCTGTATTGATAGATAACTTTGTGCTGAATTTATTGTACTAGATGACAACCGCCCTCCGTAATTGTGATCATTTAGGCAAAAAAAAACCAACATATGTTGGCCTTTTTTTGTTTTACTATCAGAAATGATTAATTATCATACCAATAAGCATCTAACTGAACGTCAGTAGAAGCCGACGCGCCGCGTACGATAATGTACCATGTGCCGGCCTGAGGGTTAGTCAAAGTACAGTTATGTACATTTCCTGCTCCTTGCTCGATGCAATCATTATCAAAACGGGTTGGTAACGACCCAAAATTAACAACTAAGTCAACGTTACCTGTGCCTACTGAAGTATCTATTTCAAGACTATCAGCTCCAGCAGGAACCTCTATAGTGTATGAAATATTTTCTCCTCTAGCCGGACTTATTCCGGTTTCAGTAAATCCACCACTTGTTCCCGTTCCCGCTTCTGATACAGTCACGCTCTGCGTCGAAGTATCAGTTGCGCCTTCGTCATCAGTAACAGTTAGATTAACGCTATAAGTACCAGCAGTTGCATACAGGTTGATGGGGTCTGAAGACGTTGATGTATTACCGTCTCCGAAATCCCAATCGTAAGCAACAATAGTACCGTCGCTATCACTACTAGCATCAGTAAAGCTTGCCTCTAAATCTGCAGTGCTAAAGGTAAAATCGGCAGCAGGCGTAATGTTACCAGCCGCCACAGCAAACCAATATGCATTTAGCTCAACCCCGGAGGAAGCCGAAGCTCCACGAACAACGATAAACCAAGTACCTTCAGCGGGGTTGGTAATTTCACAACTATGTGTATTACCCGCTCCAACTTCTAAACAGTCATTATCTGTTCTACTCGGAGTTGAACCAAAATTAATTGCTAAATCAGCATTTCCAGTTCCACCTGAAATATCAACTTCTAACGAAGTTGCACCAGCAGGTACCTCAATAGTGTAAGACAATATCTCTCCGTTTGCAGGACTTACATCTGTTTCTGTAAAACCACCTGACACCGTACCACTTGTATTTTCAACGGTAACCGTTTGACTACTTGGGTTAGTTGCGCCCTGGTCGTCAGTTACTGTTAATGTGACAGTATAGTTTCCGTCAGTAACGTAGTTATGTACTGGGTTTTGTGATGAAGACGAATTTCCATCTCCAAAATCCCAACTCCAAGAGTCAACTGAACCATCTGTATCACTACTGCTATCCGTGAAGGTAACTTCAAGATCGCTGGTTAAATATGTGAAATTAGAGATAGGCGGGATATTATCCAAATTAACTGAAACCGTTTGATCAGTCGAATCCGTCAATCCACCATTATCAGTAACGGTCAATGAAACTGTATATGTCCCCTCAGACGAATAATCGTGAATTGGGTTCTGTGAAGTCGATGTATTTCCGTCACCGAAGTCCCAGCTCCAACTGTCGACAGTGCCATCCGAATCAGAACTAGAATCCGTAAATTCTACGCTTAATTCTGTCGCTACAAAAGCAAATCCGGATTCTGGTGTTTGATTGGCTGTACTTACAAAGATAGACTCAGTCGAAGTATCTGTAGCTCCTTCATCATCAGTGACGGTCAATGAAACTGTGTATGTTCCATCAGAGGTATATGAATAACTAGGTGAGCTGCCCGTTGCTGTGCTGCCATCGCCGAAGTCCCAATCATAAGACGCGATTGTTCCATCGCTATCAGAGCTCGCGCTCCCATCAAAAGTACAATCTAGCAATGAACAAGAATTAGTAAACGAAGCCGTAGGAGTTTGGTTTTCACCAGTTCCTGTACCACATGAATCAAATTTGAAACTCGAAATATGAGTACCCCACTGTCCATTCTGCTTACCGAATTGGTTGGTATACCAGAACGTGCACTCATCTTCGGGATCAACAGAAAGGTGACTGTAATCACCCCAGCGATTACTAGAGTTTCCATCCGTTCCGTCAACTAAAACAGCTTCTGCTTCCGTCATCACTCCGGTAACATCAGTGCCAAGTCGGCCAGTATATCGGATACCAGGAAAATCAGAACTACTACCCCAACTATAGGCAAGCGCCATGTTTCCGTCTTTGTCCATGGCAATCGAACCCATCCAACGATTTTTACTATCTGGCGAGTAAGTACCTTCCTGATGAAGACTCCAGCTACCACCCTCTCGGCGTAGTTCAAACCAACGAATACCACCGTGGTCTGTACCATCGACATCTGTCACAAAGTTACCAACGATTGATTCGTGGGAATTGTGATTGCGGTATTGGGCTCTAAACATAACCACTTCACGAAGTGGATCTAAAGTAGAACTTGATCCTGCCTGAGGAAAACATGAGAAAGAGACAAGTCCACAAAGATCTGAATCAAATTCTGCGACTGCAAAATCAGCAACTTTAGTAAATGTTGCATTCGCAGTGTTATCAAAATCGGCACTGAACTCCCACAATTCAACATAATCTTCATTCGGATTATTAGAAGATGCATTGTGAACTTCATCGTCTCGATGCCTTAAAAAGTAACCAGGAGTTCCTGCTGGCATGTCGTTAATTCCATCATGATCGGCTGGCTGAATCATTTGAAATCCAAACCCTGCTAAATCAGCGACTGCCAATCTAATCATTGATGCAGAGTCCCCCGCCAACATCGCTTCTCTATCTAATGCGTACACCGCTGAACTAGTTTCGTTAGTTCCAACATAATAAGCATCTACTCCAACACCATATTTAGGGTAATCAGGGAAGCTAGGGGCGGTGAAAGAATACGCATACCAACCGCCACTTATCGGATCAGAAGTTTGAGAAATATAAACACAAAGATTGTTACCGAAGCTTGAGAACTCGCTTAACATCCATCGATTAGCCATTTCATCAAATAGAACGATTGGATCGCCAGCACCTGTCGCACAGTTGCCGCTACCAAGTGTTTCCATATTAGTAGGTCCACTTACAAGCGAACCAGTTGCTTTATCGTAGATAGTAAAGATAGAGCCACTCGAACCGTTAATAGATTGAATGTAATAATCTAAACCTACATCTCCTGTGGTATCCGGCGGGTTGACACCAGTGTAACCACTGCCTTCAAACTGTAATTCGATTGCGCGACTATTCTTGTTCGCGGTAAGCGACATCGCTTTCTGAGACGTCATCAATCTGTCGGTCTTTATTGAAACAGGATTTCTCGGAGCACTTGGAGTCACATAACTAGGATCGAATCGGCGTCGAGGCATATCCTTGACTGCTTCACCTGGATTCCATTGGGGAGAGTTTTTAATTCCTCGTAAGTCAATATTTACTTTATTTGGTGTCACTTTTTCAGACATCCAAGGTTTAGCAGATTGCTCAGCAGCTTGTGCAGCCATGCCAACGCTTGAACCAACAAGCATTAACGATATGGCAGTTAAACTTTTGAGCGGCGATAGATGTTTATTCATGGTCTCGTCACTTCCTTTGTTGTGATAGGTTTGTTGTTTTTTATTATGAAATATGAGTTGTACTTATTAGCCATCTGAATATACTAAAACTATCTGTTGATTGACACGTAAATAGTTCACACTTCCGCCATTCTATACGCTGTATTAAGATTTTGTTGTGATTGTTGAAAAATGATAAGAATTAGACGAAGAGGAATAGATACAAATAATTTAGTCTCTAAATTGTCAAACGCAGGGTCGAAGTCGACTTAGACAAACATGTGCTCACAATCATTTAATGCAGGATAGAATATCCTAGCATTAAAAAGTAGATTTTTAATTAGAAGTTTGAACTAACGCTGAGCTTTACGTCTTACTTCTGAATACTTTCAATAGGATGAACTGGGAATTTTAAAAATGTTAGCCTTCTGCGAAATATTAAACTAAATTACAGCTCTCGCATTCGTTCAACTAACCATTCTTTTACTTGGTTCGATTACCTTGTATCTTAATGCTCATCGACCTTTCTTGCTACGATTATCTTTCTTAGGATTGATTTCTTTTACAGGATCACCAGGTTTCCAAAGTGGACTTTGCTGGGCATCTCTCAGATCGATATTATTCACTGTTGGCTTGACTGATTTAACTAATGTTGGTGGCTTTACAATGTTTACCCTCACTTCGCCAGTTTGACTATAAAAGTCTACTATTGAGGTCGCTTTACCCTGACTTCGATATACCGCACGATCATTCATATTGTTACCATTGAAGAGTACTGCAGCAGCCGACTTTGCAGTTAGACGTAAATCCATATCATCAAAAATATCAGCAACGATTGTTCCGGAAATTGATTTTGCGTATGATTTTCCCGCGGTATGCATGCCACGCAACCGAAGGGAAATATTGCCAGAATCGCTATTCACCTGAAACATTCCTGTGGTCGTCAGCTTAATGGAACCAGAGTCTGAGCGGGCATCTACTTGACTCGCTGATTTATCTATTTTTATCATTCCATCTTTTGTTTCCGCTATTATTTTCACTCTAGGAGGGAACAATACGGACAAATCAGTGCGCCCTCTTAGACGATTTTTCGAGTCAAAAATAAGTTGATTGTATTTGACTTCAATCGTTAGATTACCTTGGATGACCGATATAACAAATTCAGGTTTAACGGGGCTATCACCTATTTCTTGATAACTAGCGTGCAAGTGAACTTTATTCTCACTATTACTTCGAGATCGAATATCCCCATAGTGGTTTATCACATGAACAACATTAGACTCGGGTATCGCGCCATTCCAGTCGTAACTCTCGAGATTGATTTTTTGCTCCGCAAAAAGCACTGTAGATTTAAGAGTGGTAACGAATAGGAAAGCAACCGCTAAGCTTTTGGTAAATTTAAATATTTGAGTAGTCGTCATTGATATCTAAGTTCTTTTATTGGAGTCCATTAATTCATTGAGATTATAGATATTCACTGAGTTAATCAAGATTAACATTTACCTTTTATAGTGTAACGAAGCCATGTATATTGGCTTTTATCATAGCTAGGTTCTAGCGCGCAGAATTCTTTTTCGAGTAACATGCGGTCTAATCGCCTAAAAGCTTCTTCTTCCATTCTAAAAGCCAAAGAAGTGAATTCATCTTCTTTATCATTACTTTTTTTGGGGCTATTTTTCGGAGGTCTAGACTTCTCTGTACTTATTGAAGCATGGTCTTTTTGATGCTGCTCAATCGATTTCCCATCATTACCTAAGTAAAGTATATAGGTGAACTGATTAGAATTATCGTCCAATTTTTGTGAATAAAAATAATCCACATATTCTTCGGTAGACCTAGAACTACAAGCTGACAATAGGATAAGTGCGAGTAAACTGCATACTATCGTAATTTTAATCTTGTTTATCATTAAAAAACTCTTCAAATTTGACTGAAATTCATGTTGTCGTTCTAAAAGACTCTGTAAACTGACCACCGTCCAATTCTTTCGGCGAGAGATTAGCTATCTTGAACAATAATTGCTTCGTTCTTGTCATTACTTTAACATACAATTTTATAATGAAAAATACGAACACCGGTAATCAATTCATTGACCACCAATCTCTCGTATTGTAATAGCTATACAATGAATACTCTCGAAAAAACATATCCACGATATAACGCACTCGACGCAATTAGAGGGATAGCCATTGCCCTAATGTTAATTTATCACTTTTGTTTTGGTTTAGCTCAACTGGGTTATTTGCAAGCAAATTTCTCCACAAGCATTTTCTGGATAACATTTCGCTCGGTTATTATCCTATTATTTCTTAACTTAGTCGGGATTGGTCTTTTCCTCTCACGACGTAACAGCGCCTTTAATCGTAACTACCTATATCGCCTTGGCTTACTGGCTCTTTACGCTAGTTTAATTAGCTTGTTTAGTTGGTGGGTCAGACCTAGCTATTTTGTCTATTTTGGAATTTTACATTTAATATTTGTAAGTAGTTTACTCGGATTGATCTTTATTCGATTGAAATGGGTAAATTTGATACTAGGAAGCGTTTGTCTTTTAGTTGGTTTTAAGTTCTCGATAGCATCCAGTGATTCTGTGCTACTTAGCTTACTAGGTATTACATCTGAATTCCGATACAGCGATGATTTCGCCCCTTTAATACCCTGGTTTGGATTTGTACTCACTGGATTATTTTTAGGTTCAAAACTAGCTGAATCAAAGGACTCTCACGTAATTAAGACTTGGGAATCAAATTCATGGGTTACAAAACTTCTCTGCTGGACAGGAAAATACAGTATTCATATCTACTTTATTCATTTCCAGCTTTTTTACTTTTTAGTGTTGGTGTTTAATTAGCTCTTAGCTCAAAATCAAAGACTCTCTGAATCTAGAATACTGATAACACCCGACATAATCGCTTCGACACCATTATCGTGGCCTGGAGTGGTAAAACCTAAACGAACAAAAACTAACTGTTTTGAAGGGATGATAACGACGTTTTGCCCTTGAAATCCTGACATAAAAAATGCATCTTCAGGAACGGTCGACCATCTTCGACTCACATTATTATCATCGGGATTTCTATTAAGCCAAATCTGTGCTCCGTACCGGTTTTGAGGATCCGATTGGGTTGGTGTAGTCGAGTAATCTACCCAGTTCTTTGGTAAAATCTGCTGACCTTTCCAAACTCCCTTTTGCAAAAGAAACTGTCCTAATTTAGCCCAATCCCTTGCAGTAGCGTACATATAGGACGAACCTACATTTGTTCCGGAAGCGTCCATTTCTATCTGTACACTGGTAATGCCTAAAGGCCAAAACAGTCGTTGATGTGGGTAATCATAGTACTTTTGTAGATCCCCCTTAAACTTGCGTTTGATAATTCCAGATAATATATTGGTCGTTCCACTTGAATATGACCATCGCTCACCGGGAGTATCCGCGAGTGGTTTGTTACGAGCATACTCATCAGCACTGTCCGCTACCGAGAGCATCACTGACGCATCACTTCCCACACCATAGGTTTCATTAAATTCCAAGCCACTACTCATTGTTAGGAGGTGTTCTAAAGTGATCGTTTTTCGACTGTCATTGTTCCAACCAGGAATGTCGAGAGAAGAATCCAAAGATAATTCGTTGTCTTTAACCAAAAGAGCAATCTGCAAATTAGTGACACTCTTAGCCATCGACCAGCTTAACAGAGGAGTATTTTTGTCCACGTCTTGACTGTATTTTTCTGCGACCAACTGACCATTATGAATCACTAATATAGCCTTAGTTCTTACTTCACTCTCTGCAATTTGACTGTTAAAGGATTTATTGACTAAATCACTAATTTGACTATATCGGCTATCCATTTTATTTAAGTTGATTTCTGCTAATCCCTCAGGCCATGGAATGGATTCTTGTGGCATTTGATATTGAAATTGCTCAACGGATAATGCGCTAAATTTTTGTCCTGGAGCAAGCAAGGTACAACCAATACCTTTGTGAAATACTGAGCGTCTTTCGAATACCCCTAGAATATTAGTTACGATAGTCTTGTTATCTTTATCTATCCGATAATTTACCCAACCAAAAGTGCTAGAAACAGGAATTAGTGCTTCCTTCATCACGATATCTAGTTTTAAGCCACTAATGAAATGGCCTGAACATAAATTCTTAGCACTAAACCCTGTTGCGGTGTAAAGCGCATTATTGATTGTTGGGTATAGCCAAACAAGGCAAATAATTACCAGTAAAATAAGTGATTTAGAAATTATATTTTTTGACAACAATTTAAACCCCTTCCATCCAGGAAGCTCCAATTTATTTTTTGCTCTAGAATTCTATAGCTTTGATTTCCTAAAACAAAAAAATAGGGCTTTCGCCCTATTTTCTTTCAAACTTTAGTGAATTGCTAGTTAGCCACGACTCTCATAAAAGTAAATCAAGAATTAGGCTTCTCTACGGACACCTGGGCTAGACTTGGTTGCTTTTTCAATTTGATCAAATCCGCCAGGATATTTGCAGTTTCGTTGAGCTTAACATCCTTTACTTCAACCAATTCGGTATCTTCATCGATTTCTTTAACTAATTCTTTACCCGACTCTTTCCTTCTAATATTTTCTCGTTCCAGTTTTTTCACCTTGTCTTCAGTCCGTTCATCTTTACGCGATTTTATATTCAAACTCACCGCTGTCCGTTCTCTGCGAACTCTTAATTCTTCAATATCAGAAACAATATACTGGAATTCTCGATTAGTCTTAACTCTTTCTTTATGCTTTTTTGTCAAAATATCAACAAACGTACCAACCCGTTCTTCTTTTTTAAATCTAACCGATGGAATCGTATCCCAAGGTAACGCTGAATCGTAACTCGCTTCACCAAAGTCTTTCCGAGGTATAGGATCAGGATAGCTAATATCTGGCATCACCCCTTTTAACTGAGTACTTTCACCGGTAATCCGGTAAAACTTGTCGATCGTTAATTTTAATGCTCCGGCTCGATTATCTTCGTAACCAAGATAGTAATTTAGGTCTATTATATTTTGAACAGTCCCTTTACCAAAGGTTTGCTCACCGACAATGAGTCCACGGTCGTAATCTTGAATAGCGCCTGCAAATATTTCAGAAGCTGAAGCACTCGAACCACTAACAAGTACAGCTAACGGGCCGTTCCAAGCTACTCCAGAATCCCTGTCATAGAGTGTTTGCACTCGGCCATGCAGTCTCTTTTCTTGAACCACTGGCCCTTGATCAATAAATAAACCAGTTAATCCGATAGCCTCGCCTAAAGAACCACCACCATTATGACGAAGATCTATAATTAGAGCGCCTATATTTTCACTCTCCCTCATTTCATCAATGAGTTTTTTTACATCTCGTGTGGTACTTTTGTAGTCTTTATCACCTTTACTCTTAGCTTCAAAATCGATATAGAATTTAGGCAATTCGATGACGCCCACATTCAACTCATCACCCAACTTAATAACTTCAGACTTAGCGCCTTGTTCCTCTAACTTAACTTTCTCACGTATAATCGAAATAACTTTAGTTTTACCCTGCACACTACTATTGGCTGGCTCAATTTCCAATCGAACTTGACTGCCTGCATCGCCTCGAATCAAATCAACGACATCATCTAATCGCCATCCGACTACATCGACTAGAGGGTCATTATCTTGGCCAACTGCAATTATTCTATCTTCTACTTTGAGATTCCCTGACTTATCAGCAGGCCCTTTACTTACCAATGAAGAAATCCGCGTATAAACGTCATCGGTTTGCAATACAGCTCCGATTCCCTCTAAAGATAATTTCATATCGATGTCAAAATTTTCCGCTGTGCGAGGTGAAAAATAGGATGTGTGTGGATCGACAGTCGTAGCGTAAGCATTCATAAAATAGCTAAATACATCTTCACTATTAATTTGGGAAACTCGACGCATTGCGGCTTTGTAGCGTTTTGTTAATAATTCTTTGACCTTGTCTATTTCTTTGTCTGCAAGCACAAGATTTAAAGCGTCACTTTTTACCCGTGCGGTCCAATACTGGTCCAACTCTTGCGTATTGAGTGACCATGCCGCTTCTTCTCGGTCATAGCGATATTCGTCCTTGCCTTCAAAATTGAACTCTTCATTGAGCAGAGAAAGCGCAAATTCATTTCGTTCATGCCAGCGTTGTTTGAAAACCCCATAAATATGGAATGCGGGTTGAACTAGACCAGTCCATATAGCATCGTCTAGTTTATAACGATATTGTTGAAATGATTTTACATCTGAAGCGAGAAAATACGCTTTATTTCCGTCGAGCGAATCGATAAATTTATCAAGTACCAAAGCTGATTGCTCATTATCAAGCACTTGCTTCTTATAATGACTGTTTTTCATGTAATGAGCGATATAACGACTAGAACGCAAATGTTTGGGTAGAGGCGATAAGTCGATTTGTTCATCGTGAATAACAACAGCATCTTCAGGTTTACTGTCAGTATTGGCATGTGCAACAAACGCGAAATTTACTGCTGTTACCAGAGCGGCAGTCGTTAGCAGAAGTTTTTTCGTGAAAGTTTGAGGATACAGCTTCATTCATTCTTCCTTAGTCGATAGAATTCGACAGGTTTAACGCTAATAATACTATTATAGTCCAGATATTCGACCTACATTCGCGTACTTTCGTTCACAAGCAAATTAGGATATTTCACTTGGTCCTCAATAGATACGCGGATTTGTAAAAAATTACAAGGAATTTAAATATTTACAGAGATCCTGATTGTAAAAACATATTTCTCGGTTAATTTTTGAACGATATTTGATCAATCCTTAAAAATCTTATTTTAGCGGTTTTAATCACAAAAATGCCGAGATGGACTCGGCAATTTTGTGATCTTTATCAATTGATGAGCTCTATTTAAACGCTTGTATTCCGGTCTGAGCACGGCCTAATATGAGAGCATGAATATCATGAGTACCTTCATAGGTGTTAACAGCTTCTAGATTCATCATATGCCTAACTACATGAAACTCGTCATTAATACCATTACCGCCATGCATATCTCTTGAAGCTCGAGCGATATCAAGCGCTTTGCCACATGCATTTCGTTTAACAAGCGAAATCATCTCCGGTTTAAAGCGCTTCTCATCAATTAAACGCCCGACTCGCAGCGATGCTTGTAAACTCAAAGAAATTTCAGTTTGCATATCAGCTAATTTCTTTTGGTAAAGCTGAAATGATGCAAGTGGTTTATCAAATTGCTTTCGATTCAAACCGTACTCACGAGCCGCATGCCAACAAAATTCTGCTGCACCAATTGCTCCCCAAGAGATACCGTATCGAGCCATATTCAAACAACCAAAAGGGCCAGCCAACCCTCTAATTTCAGGGAACATATTCTCCTCAGGTACAAACACTTCATCCATTACAATTTCACCCGTCACTGATGCTCTGAGGGAAAACTTGCCTTCAATCTTGGGTGCAGACAGACCCTTCATGCCTTTTTCGAGCACAAAACCGCAAATGATGCCTTCATCGTTCTTAGCCCAAACGACGAACACGTCAGCGACTGGGGAGTTTGTTATCCACATTTTGGATCCATTCAAACTGTATCCACCGTCAACTTTCTTGGCGCGCGTTTTCATACTGGCAGGATCAGAACCGCTGTCAGGTTCTGTTAGCCCAAAACAACCAATATATTCTCCGGTTGCCAACTTAGGCAGGTATTTTTCCCGCAGTGTTTCCGTACCGTATTTGTGGATTGGGTACATGACTAAACTCGATTGGACACTTAAAGCTGATCGGTAACCACTGTCAACTCTTTCAACTTCCCGAGAGACCAAGCCATAGGCAACATAACCAACACCAGCACACCCATAACCTTCTATGGTTGAACCCAATAAACCGAGCTCCCCCATTTCTCTCATAATAGATGGGTCGAAATTCTCATGACGATTGGCATCTAACACTCTAGGCATCAATTTATCTTGAGCATAACCTCGAGCCATATCGCGTATCATGCGCTCTTCTTCAGTCAATTGCTCATCAAGTAACAATACATCTTCCCAAATATCGCTCGGCATAATATCTCAACCATTTAATTAGCTTAAAAAAAGTGAGCTTAGTCTAGCCAAAATTAAATAAACAGGCCAGTAAAAGGGGTTTTTATTTTCTATCTTTGCCCTATACTTTGTATATGTAGAACTTATAACTTAACACCACTAAAACAGGCTTAAAAATGTCATTAAGAAGTAGAGTAGAGAAATGGCTAAATTATGAAACGGCACCTTCAAGCTTTCCGATTTGTGACTTTGAAAAGCTTAGTCATGGAATTCGGCCCGGTGATGTGGTGTTAGTTGAAGGTAGAAGCCGCGTTTCCGACGTCATTAGGATAATTACCCAAAGTCGCTGGTCCCATTCTGCTATATACGTGGGACGCATACACGACATTCAAGATGAATCTGCTAGAAAAAAACTCTTAGAGCATTATCAAGCATCTCCTGATACACAGTTATTAATCGAAGGCATACTAGGCAAAGGCATTATTGTTACTCCGCTGACTGACTATATGAAGGATAATTTGCGGGTTTGCCGTGCGTCCACTCTCTCTGCCCAAGATGCTCAAAATGTTGTCAAATATAGCATTGATAAACTAGGAATGGCCTATAACGTGCGACAACTGTTCGACTTAGCTCGTTTCATATTTCCATGGAAGATACTACCAAGAAAATGGCGCTCTTCATTATTTACACGCAGGCCAGATGACACAACAAAAACAGTGTGTTCCGCCATGATTGCAGAAGGATTTTATTCGGTGAAATATCCCATATTGCCGCTATTTAGAAAACACGGCCGAGATGGTGTCGAACTGATTCCCCGCAATACTCGACTGTATACCCCGGCCGATTTCGACTACTCACCTTATTTTGATATTAAGAAATATCCATTTATGGGTGCGAAAGATTCTACACCTTACAGGGATTTACCCTGGAACAAAGATGGTGTCGTTGGGCACAGTGATCAGGATTTTGACGTTTATGAAACCAAATAATCCTCAGCAGCTGCTCATAAAACAACCATCGATTTCAGTTTAGAACTTCCCTGTATCTTATTGATTAATATGTGTTTATCTTAAAACGGCTCTATCAACTGTCTATTAATTGAACTATTTTTGTTCTAAAAACTGGCATTTTCAAAAATATGGACTAACTTTAAGATTATAGAATGAAGTTTGTTTCTGTGTAGAAGTTAACTCAATTTTGAAGTTTCCCCTAAAGACTTCCCCTACCCCAGGTACTCGAAAGAGCCTGGGATTTTTTTGTCCGAAATAACGACAAAAGAGCCGCTTTGTTACTGATTAATTTTAAACAGACTTAAGTAATTCTCCGTTGTGAGTTCACAAAACTCTTGGTAATCCATTTGTCGTAAGTCAGCGACTAATTTAGCCACTTCACTCACATACATCGGAGAATTTGGTTTACCTCGATAAGGTTTTGGGGTGAGGTAAGGACTGTCTGTTTCTACCAAGATCCGATCCAAAGGAATATTCTTAGCAACTTCGCGTAGTTCATCCGCATTATTGAAAGTTACAATACCGGAAAATGATACATAAAATCCCTTCTCCATCGCCTTTTCTGCCATTTCTAGCGACTCTGTAAAACAATGTAATACTCCACCTACAGATTCAGCTCCCTCATCGGATAGAATATCAAGCGTATCTTGTCGTGCATCTCTGGTATGTATAATCAAGGGTAAATCCACTTCTACCGCTGCTTGAACGTGTGTTCTAAACAGTGAGAGCTGCTCTTTCTTCGATTCTTTGTCGTAGAAATAATCCAGTCCGGTTTCACCAATAGCTACAACTTTAGGGTGTTTCGCCAGCTGTGAGAGTGACTCAACGCTCGCAAATTCGCCCTTAGTATAAAGTGGGTGAACGCCAACCGAAGCATGTACATTACAATGCTGCTCTGCGATTGCAATAACATCTTGCTGATTTTCTGCGTTTATGGCAACACACAAAAAATGCTCTACTCCTTGTTGAGAAGCTGCTTGCAATGCGTTTGAGAGTTTTCCGTCGAATGGCGTAAGATCAATACGATCGAGATGGCAATGAGAATCAGCTAACATAGTATGAATATCTACAGAATTATTTATACAGACGTGTTGTTAAAGAAAAGTGCTAGCCAAACGTTGGGAAGCAATAAGAACTACATTGTATGAGTTATTCGATCGGATTCCAATACACCCGCTAAATGGGTTTCAATTTTACCGCGAGTAACCCCTTTATCCTGGTCACTAAATTGCACGCCAATTCCACTCGCTTTATTGCCTTGTGCACCTTTTGGCGTAATCCAAATTATTTTTCCAGCAACAGGCAATCGTTCACTATCATCCATTAGCGTGAGCAACATGAAGACTTCATCGCCGAGAGAATATTGCTTATTAGTTGGAATAAAAAGCCCACCGTTTTGAATAAAAGGCATATACGCAGCATATAATGCGCCTTTGTCTTTAATTGTCAGTTGTAGGATACCGTGCTTAGGAGCACCAGCGGGACCTGCCATAGTTCAATCTTCTTAAATTTCAGTTATCTATTTGAATAATGGACTATTTTCCGCCCTAATTCAAACCATCGTATTAAAATAATTTCTAATTGCAACTTAGTTTGCAAGTTGCTACCAACACATTGTGCTCGATTAAATTCCAATAACAAACTGTACAACTCTGAAGCCAGATATTTTGGTACAGCAGCATATTTACCTTGATTTGATTCTAGTATAGATAACTGAACTTGTTGAAAAAAGTTAGCAATTAGAATCCATAACTGTTCATTTGAATCAGCATGTTTCAAAATAAATTCATTGGGAGTGACCCGCGTTGCCAACATCGCATCCAAATCGCTATATATTTCATTAGTACCAGACTCTGCACCCGATTCGATATATTCTAGTGTATCAAACGGCGAATAAAGGCACTGTTTAAGCGATTCAATCACTTGTTCCTCGCCACGACCAGTTTTATCCTTCAACCACCCAATTAACGCGTTACTTGTTAGATTAAATGAAACCAATTGACAGCGGCTCTTTATGGTTGCGGGAACTTGGTGAGCGCTGTTAGCCAATAATAACAATAGAGTTTTATCACCGGGCTCTTCCAGGGTCTTAAGCAAGGCATTAAATGCCCCTCTCGTCATTTTCTCTACAGAGACGACAATAGCGATTCGCCAGCCTCCCAGTTGCGGCGTCTCAACCAGTTTAGAAGTCAGTTGCCTAACTTGATCGATACCAATAGATTGCTTTTGTTTGCCTTTATTATCAACAAGGCAATCAAGCAAGGAGAAATCTGGATGGGTTTGTGATTTTACCAGTAAACAGCTCTTACAATTTCCACAAGCGGGACTTAACGAGCCGGGCGTATTTTGGCATAACACCGATTGCGCAATAGCCCTTGCAAAGGCAATCTTTCCAGAATTTACTGGAGAAACAATCATTAATCCATGAGCAAGCTTGCCTTTATTGAACGCTTCAGCAATCTGCACGAATGGCTCTTTTACCCAAGGATACTCATCAAAATTAACAATTACCTTATTGCTAGACATTCTATTATTTGTCCCCGGCCTTTGGGCAATGCTTATCAAGCAGGCTTTTTAGGGATAATTGAACGGTTTCAGGGTCTGGAGCTGCATCAACCACAATAATTCTATTCGGTTCTTGCTCAGCGCGCGTAAGATAGGCATTTCTGATTTTTTCGAAAAACGCCATTTTTTCAACTTCAAATCGGTCGGCCTTACCGCGTTTTTTTGTTCTTTCTATTCCCACCTCAACGGACATATCTAATAGAATGGTCAGGTCGGGCGAAAAATCGCCTAAACACCAATGTTCTAGCTGTTTTATTTTGTTGATATCGATTCCTCGACCGCCTCCTTGATAGGCATAACTAGCATCTACGAACCGGTCACAAATAACCCATATGCCTTTTTTCAGTGCAGGTTTAATGACTTGCTGAACATGCTGGTTCCTCGCTGCAAACATCAACAGTAATTCGGTATTAGTTTCAACGACTTCATCTCGCTCAGATAATAAAATACTTCTTAATTCTTCTGCTAGGGGCGTTCCGCCGGGCTCTCGAGTAACAAGGACTTCGTGACCCAAAGATTCAATGTATTCTTTAACGAATTTTAGACTGGTCGTTTTACCAACACCTTCGCTACCTTCAAGTGTTAAAAACATTGCTTTCGGTTCGGTCATAGGAATTTAGTACTTCTTAATTTTGATTTTATCGTTGTTTGCTGATTTTACGTGAAGGCAAGACGCTCTGTCGAGCAGAATACCCAAAGCCACGAGCCTGATTAAATATGAAGCCAAGGGTTTAGTTTTTTTTATTACGGTTGCGGCGAAGCATCCTCTGTACGGCTCTATTATGTTCAGCCAGATTATCACTAAAATAATGTCCTCCCGTGCCATCAGCAACGAAATAAAGCGCCGTTCCATCGGCAGGATGTAGCGCTGCGTAAATCGACTCTTTACCGGGCATTGCAATAGGTGTCGGAGGAAGTCCTTTAATCAAGTATGTATTGTAAGGCGTTGGTGTCCGCAGATCTTTACGCGTAATATCACCGTTGAACTCGGGTCCGATCCCATAGATCACAGTTGGATCAGTACCTAAACGCATATTTTTACGCAATCGGCGAACAAATACACCGGCAACTTCGGCCCTCTCTGAAGATATACCAGTCTCTTTTTCTATAATAGAAGCCATAATCAAAGCCTGATATTGATTTTCATAGGGCAAGTTTAATTCTCGTTGTTTCCACTCGGAAGCCAGAAAACGTTTCATTGCATCTGAAGAACGTTTTAACAACGAAAACGCATCTTCACCTCTTGAATAACTATATGTCTCAGGCATTAACCAGCCTTCTATGTTGATGTGCTCTATGCCAAGTTGCTGGGTAATATTGGCTTGTTGGGCTTCAGACAAACCAATTAAATTAGTGTCTCGATTGAGCTTTTCAAATATTTGATAAGCCGTTTGACCATCGATAATAGTAAACGGGTATTGGATAACGACCCCTTGATTTAGATGAATTAAAAATTCGCGGGGGGTCACATCTTGTTGAAAGCGATATTCTCCCGCTTTGATCTGCGCCAATTCAGGGCTTAACGCGACAAGTAACTTAAAATAATATGGATGGCTGAGAATTCCCTGGCTCGTCAAATGCTCGGCTAACCGGTTAACCCCTGAACCTTTTGCCACAACAAATCCGTCGGGCTCTTTACCAATCGATAATAGCGTTTTCTGAAAGTCTTTATAATCTAACCACAGCCAATAGCTCGACAAAAATATCATTAATGCGAACGCGCCAAATACTAGGCGTTTTGAGTAATGTAGATTAGTAATAACTGGAATTCTCATAACTTAAACAAGTATTTCCTTCAATTCTTCGCTCTCTTGAACGTCCAAGGGTCGACCATTAATGGACTTCGCAGGCCAAACACCGATCACGCAGTTAGTGACAAAGGCTGAGCTAACATTTTCTAATTCTGAACGATTGAGTTCCCTTATCTGATAGTTAACATTCTGCTCGATAAGTTTATCAATGACTTGCTGTCGCATAATGCCTAATACACCACACTCTTTTATTTCGGGGGTTATCCATAATCCATTAATTTTGACAAATAGGTTTGATTTCGAACCACAGATCACCTGTTCCTCGTGATACATTATTCCCTCTTGGATAGCCGTTGTTAACTCACTCGAAGCCAAAACCGAATCCAAACGATTAAGATGTTTTATCCCGCCTAACTGCCTATTCTTTGAAATTTCATAGTTAGCATTCACCAAGTCACAATTATCAGACGACAGGAAAGAAATAGGGGACAATATGATTTGAGCATAATTTATCGCTTTGGCACTAATTGAATAGCCTCTTTGAGACTGTTTTCTACTGATATTTATTCTGACAATCGCATTGCCAACACTCTCACTCATCAGGTCTAACTTACCCAACAGTGCTTTCAAATCTAGCGGCTCAAATCGTAATTTTTGAGCTGACTGAACAAGTCGATCAAGGTGCTGCTTTCTGTAAACCAGTTTTCCGTTTTCGATAACACCCGTGGTGTAGAAGCCATCACCAAACAAACTGGCTCGATCTAGAAGCAGCTCACGGCTAATCGATGCATCGCCATTAAAGTCTACTGTCTGTTTTTTAGTCTCGACTAAATTGATTATTTCCAGCTGCACTTGAAATCCCTTGAGTTAAAACCTGATGAAGCAGTTAACAATCATTAACGCACCATGGCTTTAAACAATTTAATTCACCGTTGTAAATTACAATTTTGAAAATAATAACGATCCGTTTGTACCACCAAATCCAAATGAATTACAGAGAGCATGTTTCATCTCTGATTGTTGCGACTCGTTAGCAACATAGTTTAAGTCACATTCATCACTTGGATTATCTAAGTTCATCGTAGGCGGCGCGACTTGATCTCTAAGCGCAAGTACCGTGAAAATTGCCTCAACACTTCCAGCAGCGCCCAATAAGTGTCCAGTCATCGATTTAGTCGAACTCATTTTCAGTTGTTTCACATGGCTTCCAAAAATGGATTTAGCAGCCAAAGTTTCAGCTAAATCACCTACCATTGTTGAAGTACCATGAGCATTGACATAAGCGACTTGGTCGGGTGAAACTTGCGCATCGTTAAGCGCATTTTTCATCGCTGAAGCAGCACCTGCACCATCTTCTGGTGGCGAAGTCATGTGATAAGCATCGCCAGACATACCAAATCCATTTAACTCGGCATATATTTTGGCACCACGGGCTTGAGCGTGCTCTAAGGATTCTAAAACCATAACGCCAGCTCCTTCACCTAGAACAAATCCGTCTCGATCTCTATCCCATGGTCGGCTAGCGGCTTGTGGAGAATCATTTCTTGTGGACAGTGCTTTTGCCGAAGAAAAACCGGCTATTGTTAGCGGTGTTGATGTCATTTCAGAACCGCCAGCAACCATAACATCGGCATCACCATAGGCTATCATTCTTGCTGCATGTCCTAAATTATGAACACCAGTAGTACAGGCCGTCACAATAGAAATATTTGGACCCTTTAACCCATACATAATCGATAGTTGGCCAGCAACCATATTGATGATAGAGCCAGGGATATAAAACGGAGATACTCGTCGAGGCCCCTTGTTTAAAAGCTTCTTATGGTTTTCTTCGATGGTTTGCATTCCGCCTATTCCAGCGGCAACGCAGACCCCCACTCTATCGGCGTTCTGCTCAGTTATTTCAATACCAGAATCTTTAATCGCTTGGCTCGCTGCTGCAACACCATACTGAATAAACTGATCAAACTTACGCGCGTCTTTTCGATCCATATATTCAGCCGCATCAAATCCTTTAACGGTAGCAGCGAAATGAGTCGCTAAGCCTGCTTCTTTAAAAGAGTCCACAGTAACAATACCGCTTTCACCATTTAAGATAGCGTTCCAGCTAGATTCAACATCGTTACCTACGGGACTTAACATACCTAGCCCGGTCACTACCACTCGATTTTTCATGAATATTCCTTAATGATTTGGCGTTTTGATATAGTGTAAATTTTGACGCGAAATAGCTATTATTGTTTCAACAGACTATGGATTTTACACAATAAAAAAGTCGTAGCAGCAAGCTGTTACGACTTTTAATAAACTTTATCAAGTTTTGACTTAAGTCCTGAGGGACAGCCTTTGTAGACTATGCGCCTTCGACGTTTGCCTTTACATAATCAACTGCAGCTTGAACTGTGTTGATTTTTTCTGCTTCGTCATCAGGAATTTCAGTGTCGAATTCTTCTTCAAGCAACATTACCAACTCAACGGTATCTAAAGAGTCTGCTCCGAGATCGTCAACAAAAGATGCTTCTAATGTCACTTCATCTTCTTTAACACCTAACTGCTCGATTACGATCTTCTTAACGCGGTCTTCTATAGTGCTCATGATTTTAATTTTCCTCTAAAATTTACGCAGCATATGCTGAGGCGTGTAGTTTATTGATTTTATGCAAAACTGCAAGTGTCAATTCTAACAAATTTTATGGTCTGACCACAAAATTTCTCAAAATCTACCAAAAAACAATACTTTACACCCCAAGCGAATATAGTAAGAAGGTATTAAACACAACTTTGACTTTAAAATAAAGAACTAATTCTGATTAAAAGCGCTTGAATTGACAAGTATTTTGGTTAAATCAGCCGTTAACCCGGGATAATTACCCCATATACATACCACCATTGACATGGATTGTTTCGCCGGTGATGTAGTCTGCGCCGCTCGATGCTAAAAAGCCAACGGCTGAAGCGATTTCAGCGGGTTGCCCTAAGCGATTTAATGGGATATTAGAAGATATAGCCGCGCGCTGACCTTCATCTAAAGCCTGCGTCATATCCGTATCGATAAAACCCGGCGAAACCACATTGACAGTAATCCCGCGAGCGCCAATTTCTTTGGCTAAAGATTTGGTAAAACCGATTAATCCAGCCTTTGCTGCACAATAATTGGTCTGTCCTGGGTTCCCAGACGATCCGACGACAGAACCAATATTAATAATCTTGCCCCATTTCGCTTTCATCATCCCTCTAAGGCAAGCCTTTGACAACCGATACACAGACGTTAAATTTGTTTGAATTATAGAATCCCATTCGTCATCTTTCATTCTCATTAATAGATTATCGCGAGTGATACCTGCATTATTAACGAGAATTTCTGGTGTTTTGCCGAACTTCTCCTTTATTGATTTTAAAAGCTGTGCAACTGAATCAGGCTCAGAAACATTTACTACCATTCCTTGTCCTTCGATATTTTGCTCAGAGAAGTAGCCACTGATCGCGTCAGCGCCTGCTTGGCTCGTTGCTGTACCTACCAAAATATTTCCGGATTGGCCTAGGTTTTCTGCGATTGCTCTACCAATACCGCGCGACGCCCCTGTGACCAACGCTAAACGTTTTTCTGTCATTTGATTACTCCAATCTTTCTATTATCATTTTCAATGAGAATTTAAATTAACTTAATTCACTAACCAGTTGATTTAATGAATCTAATTTATTTATTTGATTGCTAGTAAGACTGCGGTCTATTCGGCGATTTAAGCCACTCAGCACTTTTCCTGGACCAACTTCGACTAACCTGTCCACGCCTTGCGCCGCAATAAAATTAACACACTCTGCCCATCTAACAGGACAATAAAGTTGTCTCACTAACGCGTCTTTGATTCGTGCTTGATCAGTTTCAATGGCCACGTCTACATTATTTACTACTTTAATTTCAGAAGAATTAAAATTGATGTTAGACAACTCGATGGATAATTGCTCCGAAGCCGGTTTCATTAATAGACAGTGAGACGGAACACTAACTGCCAGTGGCATTGCTTTTTTTGCACCGTTTTCTTTGCATGAAACAATTGCTCTTTCGACGGCATCGGCATTGCCCGCTATAACAACTTGTCCTGGAGAATTGTAATTAACCGGCGAAACAATTTGCTCTCCCGCTGCGCTTTCACAAGAGGCTTTGACCTTTTCATCATCCAATCCGATAATCGCTGCCATTTTACCGACACCGGCAGGCACGGCTTGCTGCATAAATTTTCCGCGTTTTTCGACTAGATTTATCGCATCCTCAAAATTCATAATTCCAGCACATACCAAGGCTGAATACTCCCCAAGGCTATGACCGGCTAATAGCGTTGGTAGAGAGCTACGTTGTTTCCATGCTTGCCACAGTGCATAGCTTGCCGCTAATAATGCGGGTTGCGTCTTGTCTGTTCGATTTAATTGTTCCTCGGGTCCCTGCTGGCATAAAGCCCATAGGTCATAACCGAGCACTTCAGAGGCTCGCTGAAATGTTTCTATCACTTCTTTCGTTTCAGAAAATTCGTTTAACATTCCTAAAGCTTGAGAACCTTGGCCAGGGAATATAAAGGCGATGTTCGAAGCTAAAGCAGTTTGTGTTTCAGACATGGATTTTTTATCCTAAATTCAATGAGATATAAATAGAGCTAAAGGTTGTTTCTAATTATTTTCTGCGGATTATATACTAAATTTATGTTCGTTTTGTAGTAACCTATATTGGTTACGATAATTTGAATTTCACACTTGGGCGCAACTATAACAGTGATTTTAGATTCTACTAGTCAGACCTTGACGATCGTTTTCGAAATACACCGGTGCAACGCATCATTTATAGATAAGATAAGATAGGAAAAAAACAGTTAGACTTTTCTTATATCAAAAGGCTTGTATACTAAACCGATACAAACGGCCCAATTGTCGTTAGCCCTTTTCCTTCACTATAAATACCAGAGAGCAATTTTTAAGCTAATTTATGCAAGATTATATTCAAGAATGGTTCACTCAAGCTGGCCTACAAATCACCCCCTTCCAACAGTCATTAGTTGTGATAGCAATCATCGTTGTTACTTCAGCAGTTATACACCTGCTTTTACATCGAGTAATCAGCAAGCTAGTCGAACAACTCGCCCGAAAATCTCGTCGTGCATGGCGACAGATATTATTTGAAGGCAAACTTTTTAGCAGGCTGGCATACTCCGTACAAGGTGTCATTATCTCAGTCCAAGCTGGGCTTTGGTTAAACCCTGAATACTTCTTTTATGGCTGGATTCAAACGCTGGCTCAAATCTGGATTGCATTGTTTGTCACATTGACTTTGTTTTCCTTAGTCGATGCCCTATCTCAAATAACGAGCGGTAATTCTCGTACCAAAAGCTTACCGCTGAATGGCTTATTACAAGCTGTTAAGTTATTTTTCTCTATTGTTGCTGTCATTATTATTGTTTCGATCGCCATCGATCGATCGCCAATGCTCATAATAAGCGGCCTAGGTGCGATGACAGCAGTATTGTTGTTGGTCTTCAAAGACCCAATTTTGGGTTTTGTCGCAGGGATTCAATTATCAGCTAATAAAATGTTAAAACGTGGCGATTGGTTAGAAATGCCCAGTTATGGTGCTGATGGCGATGTTCTGGAGATAGGTCTGACCACGGTAAAAGTTCAAAACTGGGACAAAACGATTACCTCTATACCTACCTATGCGCTTATCACTGACTCCTTCAAGAATTGGCAAGGCATGTCAGATTCTGGTGGACGGAGAATAATGCGAGCGGTCTATATAGACGTCAATAGCGTTAAATTCATGGACCAACCACTAACTGAACAGCTAACCAATGCCGAATTACTGGCGCCCTATTTGGAACAAAAGAGTTCAGAAATTGAAGACTTTAATCATACCAACAAAGTCAATATGAAAACCCCGCTTAATGGCCGACGAATGACCAACCTTGGAACTTTTCGAGCATACTTGCTCAACTACATAACAAATCATGCTGATATCCATAAAGATATGACCATCATTGTTAGACAATTAGCCGCAGATAGCAAAGGGATTCCACTACAAATATACGCATTCACCAATACCACTGATTGGGCGGTCTATGAAGAAATACAAGGCGATATATTCGACCATATTTATGCAGTGATTGAGTCGTTTGAATTACAAATATATCAATCGCCAAGTAGTACGGATGTCAGGAGTATTCTATCCGATACAAAAGCACTCACTAATGATCTAACGGATTAAAACGTTTTGGTGAATGATGTAAGTATTGCTTAAGCGATTACAAATATTCCGGGTAGTGTGTTGTATGTCAACCACAATCTATATTTATTGCTTCTTTTCTTTAGACTATATTTTATTTCGCGATAATATTTCTCAAAGCCAAGCTTCGGACAATATCTATCATCTAACAGTGTTGTTATGATTTGGGACTTGGTTTAAAAGCGGTAGTTAAGACCTAACCGAATCTCACGGCCTCTGTTTATGATACCTTCTCCAACATTTACGACGATATCAGGAGTGAAATAGTTCTCGTCTAATAAATTATTAATTTGTAGGAAAGAATCTAGCTGTGAAGTAATGCGGTAATTGAGTTTGCTATGTAACAGCCAATAAGACGCCAGTGTTATTCTAGTCGGTGGTCCCAATGCAGGTGCCAACATGTCACGTTCGCTGAAGTGACTTGCAACAATATTAGTATTCCAATTTTCTTGTTGGTAGTTTAGCGATATAGAGCCAAAGCTATCGGATTCTGTAAATGATTGACTTGGAACTTTAGGGTAGTAAGTGTAAACAGCGCGTATCAACCAATCATTAACTATTTCTTTTGAAAACTCTAACTCGATTCCTTTAACCGGAGCGTGTTGAGCATTAGAATATAACAGTACTCCGGGTCCGACAGGGGAAGCAATAATAGGATCTTCAAATCGACTTTCAAAATAACCTATCGAAAATCCCGTATCTTGCCACTGTCCCATCCATATCAAATCCCAAGTTTTGACGGTTTCTGGTTCTAGCTCACTGTTTCCTAACAGCCTAAGATTGTTCTTAAGATTAAGTTCAAATTCTGAAGGAGCACGGAATGCTTTTCCATACAATAATTTTAGGTTTTGATACTGAGTTAATCGATAAACCAAACCAAATCGAGGACTAAACTGAGATCCTATTTTAGAATAATGGTCATAACGGGCTCCAATCGTTAGCTGTGTGGATTTATTCAATTCACTGAGGTATTGCACATAAGCCCCCACTACGTCGCGTTTTGAACTTGATTGCACTTCGGTCAAAATGGATAGCTCTTGCGATGAGTCGATAGGATAATCGCCGTTTACCAATGCTTCGAGATCATAATTATTCTTTGATAGCGTTGCGGGTACATCGAGCTGTCGAAACTCGAAGCCAAATTGTAAACTAGTCAGTTGATCAAACTCCTTATTATTGTGCCACTGAACTCTAATCTCACTATGCCCTTTCACAGGATGTTCTTCCCTAAGAGGTAATTCACTGGTAGGGCTACTGATATCGATTAGCGCTCCGTTAGCGGTAAGGGGTAGTCTAGTTATAACATCCCAGTCGTTGTAACTTAACCAGCCCCAGGAGTTGAGTCCATACAAATTGAAATTTTGTTTAATTGAGATGGAAGAAGAGCTTGTTTTTCGTTGATTGAAACCATTAGAAGTTCCACCAATAGAATAAAAATCTTCTACCTTTGTTTGGCCATGTCTGAATATTACACGTGTATTACTATGCTCTACTTTCATATCAAGAGAAGCTATTTCCCTAGGATCACTAGTAGAAATGACTCCAACCGAGTAGGTATCCCTTAACTCAAAATTGTCACCCTGATCGACATCAATATAACCACTCAAATCGAATTTGAATTGTTCATATTGATGGGCAAGCGAGAATCGAGTTTGATATCCATCAAAGCTACTGACCGACAGGCTAAATTGATTCCTTTCCTTTTTAGTGATGATGTTGATAACCCCCATCATCGCATTGGAGCCATAAATCGCTGCGCCAGGCCCTCGTATGAATTCTACTTGTTCAATATTAAAGAGTGGTATTTTAGCCGGTCCAAAAAATGCGCTGCCCGTAATGGCGTCATTCATGTGGTGACCATCGATAAGTACCAATATCTCAGACGAAGCAGCACCAATACGACGACCTCTTGATGAGTTCATGTTGACTAAACTAGAAACGGATGAACGATAAGATTGATAACCTGGGACCATTACCATCAATTCATCAAGGTAGTTGAAACCGTATTTTTGGATTTCTGAGGCAGTAAAAATTGTCATTGCTGAAGGGACATCCAAAAGACTTTCAGATGTTAAAGTTGAGCTAGTTACTTTAACCTGTAACAGTTCTTCTAAGGTTAAACTATAAAAATCAACGACACGAGTGTTTGCTATTGCATTGTTATACACCATCAGCAATACAATAATAAGAGTGCTCTTTAAGAGTTGCATCAACAAGAATCCTCAAGTCAATTAACTCTAAGTATAGTAGCTATTTATCATATTCGCCAGTTCAGAACTTAACTGAGTACGGTTTAAGAACGACATTTTACCGACCACCTCTTACGAACAAACCGAATTAAATCAATCTAGTTTTCCCTTCTTGTTGATAGGGTCTAAATTCAATGTGTTTTTACAGCTAATTGAACTAAGACGGTAAGGATTCGATTTGATAAATTAGGGTAGATGATTCTTTCCTCCGATAAACTTAAAACACTTAATTATTGATAAGAAACATTCTTTCTAATGCTGGCATAGCTAGTTTACTGGATTGCTATTTAACGTTGATAACATGCTCTTCGGGCGCAATAGTTATTTCAAACACAAAACGAGAATCCGTCTTACTGGCTGGGAACCACTCCAAAGCCAGAATTTACTGGCAGTTTGACTCAACATTTATTACTTAGAAATCTGTTGTACTCGCATTAACGGTTGTGGCAATAACCGTGAAGCTTTAAGAAATCCGACAATGGTTGGTAATAGAATAAGTTAAGTCGGATAAATCGCAAGGTAATGAGTTCGCGAGTCCAACACTGGTTGAACTTCCGTCACGTCTTTCCAAAGCTAGCTCAATCAATCGTCGCCTTGCTTTTGCAGAATGTCGCCAGACATCAATAGTTGAGTAATGTCGCTGTTGACGTTTTGATATCCTACAACATTTTCTTAGCTGGTTCGGAATCATCGAGATTTATTGCCGCAATAACGAAATTGAAACGACTAACCCGGGTTGGGCAGAAGATAACTCAATAGACCCTTTGTGAAGCTCAACAATCGCTTTAACGATGGGCAAGCCCAAACCAAAGCCTTCGGCGTGTCTACTGGAATCTATGCGATAGAGCCTCTGGTAGACCGATTCATATTTATCTTCATCAATACCAGGCCCATTATCAGAGATAATCACATTGATGCTCTGAGTCTTTTCAATAAGCGTAAGAGAAATTACACCATTAGCTTGTGTATATTTTATTGCATTCTCAACAAGGTTGAACAAAGCTCTAAACAGTAGGTTAGCCTCCCCATTTAACAAGAGTTGCTTTGACTCAGATAATGCCTGCCATTTAAATTCGAGTGTTTGCCCTTTTGCTTCTGCTAGCGGTAAAGCTAAATCAATGACATCTTTACATAAGCTATTCACAACGACATCACCGAAAGAGAGTTTTAGTACACCTTTTTCTAACCGTGATAGCTCAAGCATCGCATTAAACGTTTCGATCACTTTATCCAGATCATCAATTAACTTGAGACGCCAACACTCATCATCACTACCAATGGCACACTTAGACAATGTCTCTTCGATAGAGATGCGAATACCAGACAAAGGTGTTCTTAGATCATGAGCTATGTTATCTGTTACTTGAGCGATTGAGCCCATCAAATCATCAATTTCATCTAACATCTGATTAATCTGCAGCGCAATAGTATCAAACTCATCATGGCGTCGGCTTAAGGGTAAACGAGTTTTGAGCCGGCCCGCTTTGACATCGGCAGTCAGCTGCCCTATTTGTTGGACTCGATTGAGCATCCGCCGATTTAGTATAAAACCACTTATTAAGGTTGTAATTAAAGCGAGTATCAATGCAATTGCACTAGCGGAGTAAAATTTCTCTTCCTGTGTTTGGTCATCATCATCCAACAAACCGACAACCAATTTTCCGAATTTCGTTTCGACTTGCCCACCCAATACAATCACCACTGACGCCTCACCTAAATGGTCGACGATCGCGATAGGAAAGCGTTGCATTTCTGGGAATTTCGATAAGCCTTTAGGTTGAAAGGCTAGATTACCCAATATACCTCGCTGAGTTTTCAACGCGAGAACGAGGGACGTACTTTTGTCTATTCGTTTATGAATTAATTGATGAAAATCTTTTTCACTCATACTTTGGGTATCAGCCAAATCTATAAAGCCCTGCGCCATCATTTGGGTTTGCTGCACTAATTGTCTTTTCTGCTCACCGATAGTAAATTGATAGACTAGTGTCAACATGCTTACGCAAATCAGCAACACAATCGCAGTAAACGTTAAGGTAAAACGCCAAATTGAAGTGCGAGTAAATGCTCTAAAGCGTTCTAACCACATAGCCAGCTCCTCTCACCGTATGAATCAACTGTGTCTGGCCATCAACTTCTAGCTTTTTCCTCAACTTTGCAATATGAACATCGATAACATTTGTTTTAGGATCAAAATGATAATCCCAAACCGATTCAAATAATAATGTGCGAGAAACAACTTGTTCTTTATGCGCTAGCAAATATCGTAATAGCTGGAATTCTTTCGGTTGTAATTTAACTTCCAGCCCGGCACGGGTTACTTGATGACCAACTAAGTCCATCACCAAATTATCAATCGTTAATTCAGTGATAACCCCCTGAGCAGTTTGAGATAAATTTTGTTGGCGTTGAACCAGTATTTGACTTCGCACTTGCAATTCTTGAAATGAAAAGGGTTTGGTTAGGTAGTCGTCACTGCCGGCCTTTAGTCCTTGTATGCGTTCATCAACATGACCAAGAGCGCTTAATATTATTACCGGAGTAGTGATACTTGCGGCTCTTAACGCAGCCAAAATAGCAAGGCCATCCATTTTAGGCAACATTCGGTCTAGAATAATTAAATCATAGTGATTACTCGTTGCGAAAAATAAACCGTCTGGGCCATTTTCTGCCGTATCAACAACGTCGCCTAATTCAACAAACCCCTTTTTGATGTAATTTCGAGTCGTTTGATCGTCTTCTATAACAAGTAATTTCATCTATTTAAACTATCGTTGAAAAACAGGGATCAATGTATTGCTATTAGCGTCAATTAGCCATTCTTTTTCGCCATCAATACCAAACGAGTCTATTTCAAAAAATAGCACACCTTGTTTTTGCTCTAACTCAACATCAAGCAATATAGAATTTTGCTCAAGCTGTATTGAGTTTATTGCTGACAATAACGAATTCTCTGAATCTAAAAGTTGTTTAACCCGCGCAATATTCTTGTTTTTAGAGACCCATGGCAGCCACGAAAACCAAGAGAACAGACTATCTCTTTGCTCCGAGAGTACTTCACCGTCTTCGATTGATAAAGTGATTTTAATTTTTTCGTCCGCGTCAGTATCAATCAGCTTAACTTCATGGAAATACTCGTCATCGTCATCGTCTAACTCATATTGATACACGACGCCAGGATAGAGCTGCTGAACCTTTTTAATACTTTGTTGCGCAGTAAAACCAGATTCATCGATGGCCTTTTGTGCCACCGCTATTAATGATTCGTCTGTCCCTGCCCAACTGCTGTTTGATAGTGAAATTAAAGTGATCAAAGTAAATGCTGTTAGCGACTTTCTAGATTTCATAAATATTCCTCTCATTGAAAGCTAAGCAGTGTACCTTTATCAGTATAACCACTCGATTGACGCAAGATTAATTATTGTTAATGATCTGAATCAGTTTTTCGTAAACGCCTGCAGCCGCTGCAATAACAGGGTTCCCTTCTACCAGATAATTATCACCGGCTAGAATATTATTTGCCCTTCCACCAGATTCTTGAATCAGTAAAGCACCCGCTGCACAATCCCAGATATTCATATGGGGTTCAAAGTAACCAAGCAACCGTCCCGCAGCCACATATGCCAAGCTAAGTGCACCACTACCACTGCGATGAAACATGCCATCAGCCTTGATCAGTCGCTCTAACGGCCCAAGAGTATCTTCTGGTTTAACACGGTTAGAATAACCGATACTCACCAAACCATTTGCTACACCGACAGCAGTCGATGCTTTCATTGCTTTTCCATTCAATGTTGCACCTTGATCTAACTCGGCTGCAAACATTTCATCGGCACACGGGTCGTATACTACACCAACCACGATTTTAGTATCGACAATATAGGCTATTGATATGCACCAACTTCGTATGCCATTAGTAAATGGTTGAGTACCATCAATCGGGTCAACGACCCAAATTCCACCCCCGCTTTTTGGCTGATATGAATCCGAACTTTCTTCACCAAAAAAGTCGTCCTCAGGATAGGTTTTGGTTATCTCTGCGCGAATTAAATTTTCAGTATTTACATCAGCTTCAGTCGCCATATCCTGAACACCTTTTCTGACGATGGTAAGCGTATGTAAATTTGAAAAATAATCAAAAGCGAGTTCGCCAGCCTTACGTGCAGTATCACAGGCAAACTTTAACCGTTTTTCGTTGTTACTCATGTTAATTTCCTTAACAAAACTATTATTAAACTAAGTCAGAATTCTATATATTGAAAATTGGACCGTCACATTGACGAGACAGAATAAAGTGCTTTTTAGAAGCTGGCGTATCAATGAATGCTTCGATTTCATCGATTTGAGAGAAATTTTCTAATAACGAGATGGTCACTTTTTTCAACCGATTCCCCATGCCACATTCAACATGATATTTAGCTTCAAAGACCCCCTTCTGTTCCCCTATATTTAAAGATACGAAATAACATTCCTGCTCGGCATCGACCCGAAGCACCTTGTCGTGCTGGTTTAATTCCGTTTCGCTAATTTGAGTGATTGGCACTTCTACCGTCGCCAATAATCGACCAGTCTCTAAATAACTAACGTCTACTGTGGTTACATTATTCTGGTGCTGTTGGTGAACATCTCTATGAACAGTACAGAATTTATTTTCGCTTTTTTCACCACAACCTACGAGTAAACTAATAACTGAAATAAAAATCATAACTTGCTTAATAGTCATACATAATCCAAATAATCATCAATCAGCGGCCTTAATTTTCCAAAGTAAAGAAGCGAGAACAATCGATAAAACTGAAGCGCCCACCCAAAACAAAATTGGTTTATCGTAATTGTAAAAAAAGATATCGAAATGTTGCTCATTCGCAGGAAAAGCAAAAACAATTTCACTGTCATAAATCAGCTTCCCACTAATATAGTCCTGCATACCTGCGCCAATATAACTAAAAATACCGATAAATCCCATTGCTGCACCCGCTACTTTTTTGGGCGCAATATCAATCGCGAATAATCCACCTAATGAAGCTAATATTCCACTCAATCCAAACCCATAAACAACAAGTGCGATCCCGAGAAGAATGGTATTTGGAGGGCCATAAAAAATAATAAACAGGGGTATTATCTCTAACAAGCCAAAAATAAGGTTAGCGGGTGGTCGTCTCGCACTGAAATATTTGTCGGACACAAAACCGTAAGCCAAGCAACCAAGAATACCGGCGACGGTATTGAAAAATATAAAGAGGTTTGCATCGAACAAGTCAAAACCTCGAATTTCCTGTAAATAGACATTGCCCCAACTATTGATCGCATAACGGGTCACATACATACTGGAACTGGCCAAAGCTAATATCCAAATAGAGGGAATACTAAGCACTCGAAGTTGAGTTTTCCAAATGGACTCGTCTTCATGTTTCTTGTCAACTTGACCATGCTCCCCTTTCCAGTCTGCAATAGAAGGCAGACCAAGTGTGCTTGGCCGGTCTGGTAAATAGCGGTACAAAAGATAGGCTGCGAAAACACAAATAGCCGCTGGGGTCCATAAACCCCACTGCCAGCTGAGTCCAAGTCCTTTGGGCGCGGCAGCAATTAACCACGCAATGCCCAGATAAGTGAGCCCTTCACCAATTGAATGTGCAGTACTCCAAATTCCATAGTATCGACCTCGCTCACCATTGGTATACCAGCTAGCCAAAGAAACCACACTCGAAGGCGCGCCAAATCCCTGAAACCAGCCGTTGATCCCCCAGAGTAACGCTGAGAACCAAGCCAGATGTGAAAAACCCATGCCCATATTGGCCATCGCAGATAGAAATATTCCCGCTGCAAAAAAGCGCCCAACATGAGCATGGTCGGCTAAGAATCCATTGGTAAACTTGCCCAACGCATAACCATAAAGTAACGTCGAACCAATGATGCCAACCTCTTCAGGAGTAAAGACTCCGGCATCCATTAAAGGCTTCTTAACAACATTAAAAGCTAATCGACAGACATAACCTACACCGTAACAAAGCGTAATGATAACAATGACGTTACGTCTCTGGAGCTGGAATTGCTGATCGACATCATCAGCGTCTGGATTCAAAGGTTGATTTTTACCGGTTGAAAAGAAACCGACCATTTTGCTGAGACCAGAGAGATGGACAAAAGATAAGATAATTTTATTAACTGCGCTAATCATTTTATTCAACTAAGTTCTCTTGTGAAGTAGATAATAAATAGGCACTTCACTCTTTTGGAGCACCTGTTTAACAACATACCGATCGCTAATCGATAGCAGTATGAGGCCTACAAGGATGAGCGTCTTTTATAATTGAGAGTGTACTCTAATTCAGTTTCTCCGCTTCCACTCAATGGCGTTGTATGTAACGTTATCTCAGCATTATCTTCTACCAATTGAATATGAGAAAATCCCCAAATCATCCCCTTCGCCCATATTAATTTATTGTCAGGGTAATTTTCTTGTTGATATTCTGCAAACGATTTATGCACAGATCGTTGTTTTGCAGCGGCGCCCGACAATACTTGCAGCAAAGGTGAACGATTGTGATTGTTACCAAATACGGAATCGCAGGAGTCTTGGTGTAATTCTAGAGTGTGCTCATGACCAGCAAAATAAATATCGGCGTATTGGCAAAGTGAAGGAAGAATCAACGCCCTCAACGAGCGAGCTTGTTCAAACTTACTACCTCCAACAGACCAAATGGGGTGATGACCAATAACAAACTTCCAACGCGCAGTGGAATTCCTTAGTTGTTCATCCAACCAACTAACCATATTCCTTTCAGCTGCGTTTTGCGGTTTGGTATGTTCGAGTGGCACATCAATTTCTGAGGTCTTTTTTTCACTTCCATCGGCGTTCAATTCGGCTTCCAAGACTGTTACGGCTGCTAGCATTACTTCGGTATCAATAACAAATATTTCTACTTCACCTTTAGCTGCCGGCGGCTTTACACTATAAAATAATCCATCCATAAAAAATGGCCTGGTATTCTCCATGAAAGCCACTTGAGCCATAGCTCCTTCACGCGATGTAGCCCAATCATGATTACCTAGAGCAGTATAAATACGGTAGTCAGGTTTATCCGCCCCCATGCCTCCAAAAGGCTTGCTGAACAAATCATCAAAACGGACAGTATCGTCTTTGCCATCCAATCCAACCGTCGCACCGTTAGGATAAATATTGTCACCCAACATCACAGAAAATTCGCAAGAGGCTGTTTCACAATAACTAATCATCGCCTTCGCTACGGGATACATTCCACTGGATTCAATCATTCCACCAACAGCGGGTACAAATTCACTCGGAGGCAAAACAAACTCAGACATTAAACGCCCGTCACCGACCCAGTCTTTTTTTTCATAGACGGTGAAGCTCGCTAAATCTTTGAGTACCGATTTATATTTTTTCTTCTTTAAATAATCGACATGATACCCACTGTCACCAAATGCAATAAAACCAAAATCCAGCTCGTTTTTTTGAGGAGTATCGGCCTTTTTTTGATTTGGTTCACTCTCTCTCTTCACTTGATTTTTCATACACGCAGTTAAAGATAAAGCTGCCACAAAAAAAACAAATAAGACATTCAAACCTTTACTACTTTTCATAATTCGACCACCTGAACCACTGTGTTTAATTACTATGTATTATATTGTGTAATTCCTCGCAAATAGAAATTAAACCATTTTTCACAAGAAAGTACACATGTCATTATTTCGCTTCAAAAAAAGAGGCTCTAAAGAGCCCCTTTTGTACTTCTACTAATTCTAGAAAGATTTTCTCAAGGTTAAACTAATGATCGGTCCGGATTTTTCATTTTCTGTTTCCAATTCATCAATGTTATTATTGATATGATTATCCAAAATTTCAGCGGCTGTGTCACCATCAAACTTTCTGAAGTGTTCTATTTTGTGAGCGTCTAATAAATTATTGCCTGACAACCGCAAAACATAATCTCCTTCAAACCGTTTCTCGAAAAATATTTCTAAATTCCCATCATAAGTAAGGTCAACTTCTCTATCGATATCAACCGCTAAGCTTTCGCCTTGCTTTTGATAACTAAAACCAACACTAGACTCCCATTTAGGCATGTTATGCGTCACCCCAAAATTATAAACATAATTGGGTTGCTCTCTAAATCGACGTTCGTTTCCAGTAAATTGGTCAGTAATTTCGGAATCTAAGAAAGTGACATTTGCAAAGAACGCCGTATCGTCGCCAATTGGTTTATTGAGATCGAGTTCTAATCCCCAAATACTACCATCACCGGCGTTATCGTAGGAGAATAAAACTCCACCACCTGGTGCCACGCCTGTACCAACTTCCTCTATCACGTCGGCTACATCTCGATAGAATACGTTCACTCCAAAAATTCCATTACCAGATAATACACGTTCATAACCAATATCCAAACCTAACGACACCTCATCATCAAGGTCCGGATTTCCCTGCTTGGCATCGCCATCTTCAGGTTCATCGAGCTGGATGATCGGAGCAAGTTGCGAAAAGCTAGGGCGTTTAACGGTTCGAGCTATACTAATTCTGAACGCATTGTTATCTCCAAAATCGCTGGATAAATGAGCTGAGGGATTAACTTGTGTTTTTGATGAATCTTCTTCGACTCCAAATGCAGAAATAGTACGAGAAGTACTCTCAACTCGAACGCCGAGTTCTAACATCGTTCCATCAAATATTTCTTTACTTCCTAATGCAAAACCATCGAGACGATTCTCTTGAGCACTGTAAGTTTGTTCTAAATCAATTTCTTCGATGATACCCGTAACAGAATCGACATCATATTCAACCAACGAGTCATCACGGTCTTTCCAAGAACCCGAAAGCCCCGTTTTGAATTCAACTTCATTGGTGAATTCATGAGTAATTTTAGTATTAAAAAGAATCTCGCTATCGTCAGTATCTTCTAGTTCTTTTCCTTTGTAATCCCAAGGGTCTTCATAGTCACCCTTTTCCCATTTAGTAATGTTCTCTACATCGGTCACCTGAGCGTAACTTATAGACGTTTCCCACTCTGTTGTATCACCAACCTCGGCGTTATATGAAGCAGTGATATTAAATGAGTCTTCTTCAATATCTTTGGCATCACGCTGTAACTCATCTAAAATATTGACACCATCCTCGACTTCCCATAATTGCTCGGTTTGCCGTTCGATTCTGTCTGTAATTAAATAGTTCGCCGATAAATCGAATACAGAAGTGGAACTTAAATCATATGACATACTCGCACTGAGTGAAATATCATCACTATCGCGTAAATCCAATTCGAGCTCATCTTCGACTAAATCGCCCGACTCAGGATCGAAACGTTGTTCGGTTTTAACTTTGTTGACATAACGTTGGGTGAAGTTTGCAGACAGCGTCCAGGATAAATCCTTAGTATTACCACCATAACCAAACGCCGTTGAACCACGATAAGAACCATCTTCAGTTCTAAAAACACTAGCTTTCGCCGTACCGCCTTCAAAGCTCGCGCCACTTTTTAGAATGATGTTTATTGTACCACCGACACCTTGGCTATCTTGATCGGCACTTGGACTTCTAATGATTTGAATAGACTCGACCATCTCAGCTGGAATACGATCCACAAATACGGCGCGATCAGAACCACTACCTGGTATCTTTTTACCATTGATCAATACTTGGGTGTAACCTTCACCCAGACCTCGCATTTGAGGTGCATCGTATTCACCGACATCACCACTAAATGCAATGCCCGGTGTACGCTTTAACATATCGCCTGCAGAAGTAGGCTCAAATTGTTGGAAAAATTCTACACTATATTCGAGTTCAGGAGCCGTAGACATCGTTCTGTCTCTCATTACCGGGCTACCCGATATAACAACGACATTACCTTCATCTTCATCAGCATCTTCAGCGAAAGCTGGTGTTGCTGCTGTTGAAGATAGCGCGAGCGCGATACACCTAATTAGATATGATCTTTTTAATTCTGGTCGAAAACTTTTCACTTTACATCCCCTTTTGTCGGTACTTGCTTTTAGATAACACGCATTAAGAAAATGAGCGTCTAAAGCAAATAAATACCATCAAATTATTACGTTAAAATTTCAAGTAACAATAGTGTGAATCTTTTTTAAAGTCCTAATCTCTTATTTTTGTATTTTCACTCGAGATTGAATCCACTATAGAATATTTGAATCACATTAGCAAGCAATAGAATATTTATTTCGTTTCGAGTTTTTAGATTGAAATAACTATATATATCAACCTGATACGACCAAACACCGACAGTTGACCAGAGAGTTCTAAGACATCGTTATTAGACTTATTACCCAATTTACATCAAGTTTTCGAACGTTTATTCCAAAAAATACCAAAATTCAATACTGCTTGCTTCAAGTTATTTATCCCTATTATTAAATAAGCGGTCGTTAACGATAAAAAGGACTTCATAACCTGGCGCGCTAGCATTGCTGCTACATTAAATGACTGAACCAAAATACTGATAAAAGTGAAAAGATGTCACTGCAATTCGAGTGACTTGAGTGCTCGTACGAAGGGTGAATTTGGTATAAATACACCCAGCACAATCCAAGGAATCGATAGGCGAAATAGTAAGTCAAATGCTAAGATTGGAAGTTTGAATATCGATAGCTATCGAGCTAGGCGCAATTCTCAGCGAGTCAATTATAACTATGAAAGGTCGCTGGTCATTTAGAACGACCTTAATGGGCATTTGTTTTCTACATCGCTGGCCAAAACTTGTTTAGAATCGTTTACTCAAGTTAAATCTAAACGAATGCCTATTATGTGAGGATCCCTATAAAGGCAAGAATCCCTCTCGCCTAATCAATTCTTTAAAGAAAAACCGGCATTCCTGATTCAAGAGATTGTTGAGCTGCATCGGCTAATTGTTGGGCTTTCATTCCGTCAAGAAAAGACGGTACTGGTGAGCTACCATTTTGCAAGGCAGTGATAAAACTATCGAGTTGCGCTTTGTACGCCTGTTGATATCTTTCAATGAAAAATGGATCTAAACTGCTTAAGCTATCGGTTGTTTTCTCAGTTGATTTTGAGACCGCATTGGGTCGAGGATTATTAGACTTCAACATTCCATTCGCACCAAACGCTTCAATACGTTGATCATAACCATAGACACATCGCCGGCTACCATTAATATGACACAATTTTCCCGATGTGGTTTTAAGGGTTAGCATAACACTGTCAACATCATTCATTTCCGCTAGCTCCGGTGATATTAATGTGCTGCCTATAGCATAAACTTCGGTAACTTCTTCACCGGTGATAAAACGGAGCATATCGAAATCATGAATAATCATGTCTCGAAAAATCCCCCCGGAATGACGCAGATATTCAACAGGGGCAATATCAGGATCACGACTAGTAATCACTAATTGTTGTAGGTCCCCTACTTCGCCATCCTTTAATTGTTGTTGTAATGAAGCATGAGTTGGATCAAAGCGACGATTAAAACCTATTTGAATGGGTACCTTACAATTTCTAATTTCCTGCCAACAGTCGTCAACTCGCTTAGTACTTAAATCGATTGGTTTCTCGCACAGTATCGCTTTACCAGCAAGTGCTCCTTGAATGATAAAATCCACATGAGTGTCTGTCGATGTCGCTATTAGCAACGCGTCTATACTGTCATCTTTTAGAATGATATCGATGGTATCAACGGCAGTTGCATCATATTTTTCAGCCAATGCGGTAGCCGATGGCTGATGGCTGTCGAAAACATAAACTAAGCTGGCATTTTCTGATGCCGAAATCAAACTTGCATGCATGGAACCAATTCGTCCCGCACCTAATAGCGCAAACCTTTTCAATTTTTAATTCCTCGATAATCGATTGTTTATTCTTTGTTCATGATCCAGTCATGTGCAGGGTCATTTTTAAATACCCACTCTCGCGTAGGTCCGGCCATAACATTGAGATAGTACAACTCGTAACCGTGCGGCGTTCCGACAGGATGATAGCCTTCAGGAACCATCACCACGCTGTTATTTTCAACTGAAATAGTTTCATCAATGCTTCTGTCATCGGTATAAACTCTTTGAAATGCGAAGCCTTGGGTCGGGTTTAGTTTGTGATAGTAGGTTTCTTCTAATGCGCTTTCATTAGGTAAGTTATCGCTGTCATGTTTATGAGGAGGATAGCTCGACCAATTGCCATCCGGGGTTATCACTTCAACCACTAAGAGTTTTTCTGCTTCCATATTTCCAAATAAAATATTGCACACATGCCGTTGATTAGTACCCGTTCCGCGCAATTGATATTCACAATCTTCGGGCTTTATCAAGCGAGTTGGATATTTTCCTACGGCGGGCGCTTTGCAAATCGCTATTTCTAATGCAGTATTTGCTTTAACGGTTATTTTTTCACCCGGTGGAGTATAGACACTGTAAGGCGCTTTATGCTCAAAAACAGTCGCCCTTTCGCCTAGATTTGCCCAAGATTCGATACCAGCAGTTACATCACCATTACCACTGACAATCACCATGCAAGTTTCTTGCTTGTTACTTATAAATACTTTTTGTTGTCCGGGGACTAATTGATGAACTTCAAAGCCGACATAATCCCACCCTGCACTTTCAGGCGTAATATTTTGGATACAGCCTTGCTCATCTTTTTTTTCTGGACGACTGTGCAAATACGACATTTCATTTACCTTAAATTATTACTTCATAATGAAGCGTTGTCTGTTTTAGTTTCTAATTGATGAACCAAACTCAATGCTAACGACTGCACTAAACACATGGTCGAAGTTAACGAACGAAAAGAGTGAACCTCTGCTTCCTTAACAATAAAAGTCACCGTTGCTTTTTGAGCCAATGGGCTTAACGGACTGTCGGTGAATAATATGATCGGATTTCCTTTGGCCACCGCATTTTCCACTGTCGCTATCGTTTCTGCTGCATAAGGATGGAAGCTAATCACAATGATGGCATCATTTTTTCGGATTAAATGTTCTTGCTCTTCATGCATACCGCCAACACCATCAAGCAAAAAACATCGCAAATTAATATGGTTTAATAAATAAGCTAAATAGCTTGCTACGGGAAACGACCGTCGAACCGCTTTTACATGAATTGAGTCTGCCTGAGACAATATTTCTCGCGCCTTTTCTAAATCGTCTACATCAGTGTTATTTTTTAAATAGGTTAACGCTTGGGTATTAGCCTGACTAAACTGCTCCAATAATGAAATACTCACATTGGCACTATCCAATGAATCATCATCTTGGATAGATTTTATTCGTTCATCGTAGTTGGGCGACTCTTGCAGCAGTTTGTTTTGAAACAGTTTTTGCATGTCACTAAAACCGCTAAAATCAAAAGCGTTTGCAAATCGGATAAGCGTTGAAGGATGAACGTTTGCATTTTTTGCAATGACAGCCACTGTACCAAAAGCAATATCATTGGGGTAATCCAACACATATTTAGCCACCTCTTGAAGTCGTTTGCTCAAACCCGAAAAACGCTCCGTTATTTCTGCATTTAGCTTATCTAATTCTGTTGCCGATTTATCATTCATATGCTCATTCCAGATTTTTTAGGATGCCTTTTAAAATAGAATGGCTAAAATAAAACAAATATTCCAAAAACTAAAGCTACATTTCAATTAATGCTGTAAATGCATTATTAAACAGAATCCTCACGTACTATCAACAGTCAATTAGAATCAATCTCTTTCAATAATTCAAACATTCCATAAACATATCAAACAAAACACACATTCCAATATATCCAAGTTATTACTACTTTGTCAACCAACAAATGACGATTATGCTCATCTCTGGAATAAATATTCCAGTTTCTGTATCTTCTCTTATCATATTGATAAACATCACAAATAATAAAGATCAACAGACATTTTCGGACATATAACTAAATTATTTATTTCATTTATTGCTTTTATGGAATTTTTATTCTAAATTAGAGCATCTTGAATACTTCAGACCAGAGACGTGTCTCGGATTGATTGAATTTTTACACACAATAATAATTTCATCATTGAGAAATGAAATTATTATTAATAGGTGCTTAATGTATAAAAATACTCATCGCTTTTGTATTACAGGTAATACCTTGAGCATAAAAGCTGTTTTTTTATCTAGCCAAAACCGCGACCACATCGGAGAATAACAACAATGAGTAATGAGCATAAATATGATGTTATTTGTCTCGGTCGAGCGGCTGTTGACCTCTACGGTAAACAAATCGGCGCGAAGTTAGAGGATATATCGTCGTTTAATAAGACATTAGGTGGTTCATCTGCCAACATCGCGTTTGGCACAGCGCGGTTAGGGTTAAAATCCTCGATGCTCACCCGTGTGGGTGATGAACATATGGGGCGCTTTTTGAAACAAGAACTTGAGCAGGTTGGTTGTGATACCAGCCATGTGGTGACTGACCCTGATCGATTAACCGGATTGGTTCTGTTATCAATCAAAGATAACGATAGTTTTCCATTGTTGTTTTATCGCGATAATTGCGCGGATATGGCTATAGATGTAGAAGATTTTGATGCCGAGTACATTTCATCAAGCAAAGCTCTATTGATAACAGGCACTCACTTTTCAACAAAACAAACCAACAAAACAAGTCGAAAAGCCATTGAGTATGCAAAGCGCTCGGGAACTAAAGTGATCCTAGATATCGATTACCGACCCGTGCTTTGGGGATTAACTGGAATAGGCGAAGGTGAAAATCGATTTGTATCCAATGACTCAGTCACTCAACATTTACTATCGATTCTTCCCTCTTGTGACTTGATTGTTGGCACTGAAGAGGAAATCCATATAGCAGGTGGGTCAACAGACACCATTCAATGTTTGCGTAAAATAAGATCTATCAGCGACGCTGAAATTGTTGTAAAACGTGGTGCACTGGGTTGCTCAGTATTCGACAAACAAATACCCGATTCCCTTGATGAAGGCTTCACAAGTTTTGGAGTACAAGTTAACGTATTAAACGTACTTGGCGCTGGTGATGCTTTTATTAGTGGATTCTTACGCGGCTGGTTACGCGACGAGAGTTATCAGCAATGTTGCGCTTACGCGAACGCTTGTGGAGCATTAGTTGTGTCACGTCATGGCTGTGCACCAGCAATACCATCTGAATACGAACTCGATTATTACATAGAAAGGCAAGATGAAATTTCGCGACCGGACCTCGACGATGAACTGAATTATTTACATCGAGTAACCACAAGAAAACCCCAACAATGGCCAGAACTTGCGATTCTAGCGTTTGATCATCGTAAACAGTTTTATGAAATGGCACGCCAATTAAACGCTGAAACAAGTCGTATTGAACAGCTAAAAACACTACTCGTAAAAGCGGCTGAACTAAGTTCTAAAGATAGCAGCCATGATTGCCAACTCGGCGTTCTTATTGATGATACTTATGGGCAAGATGCACTCAACCAAGTAACAGGACGAGGCTGGTGGATTGCGCGACCAGTAGAATTACCGAGCTCACGCCCAATTGAACTTGAGGGCAACTGTTCAATTGGTACTCGATTAGAAACTTGGCCTAAGGAACATATCGTAAAATGCTTAGTATTTTTCCACCCAGACGATCAACACTCATTGCGATTAGCTCAAGAAAGTCGTATCGCAGAGCTTTATCAATCCTGTTGCATCAGCGGTCACGAATTATTACTAGAGGTTATTCCTCCAGCAGGTATGCCGGTTGACGAGAATACATTAGTTAGAACTATGCAACGATTTTACAACTTAGATATTCGCCCAGACTGGTGGAAATTACCGGCACCCAATACTAATACATGGCAAAAAATTTCGAACCTTATTGCCGAACGAGCGCCTCATTGCAGAGGTGTTATTTTACTTGGTTTAGATGCGCCATTAAGTGACTTAGAAAAAGCTTTTAAAGCGTCGGCAAACTTCGATATTTGCAAAGGTTTTGCCGTCGGTCGGTCTATTTTTAGCACGCCAAGTAGGGCATGGTTAAAGAACGACATTAATGATGACCAATTCATAGAACAAGTTAAGAGCAACTATTTGCGATTAGTCACGGCTTGGCAGAATAGAAAAGATTAAGAGGCTCCAAATGAAGACAATAAGATTAACCACCGCTCAAGCGTTGATTCAATATCTACAACAACAATACCTGTTGGTTGATGGTAAAGAAGAGCCTATTTTTGCCGGAGCATTCGCAATTTTTGGTCACGGAAACGTCGCGGGCTTAGGCGAAGCTCTATACCAACACAAAGAAACATTTCCAACTTACAGAGCCCATAACGAACAAGGAATGGCTCATGCTGCTATCGCTTTTGCTAAGCAAAAAAAACGAAGGCAGATGATCGTCTGTACAACATCCATCGGACCAGGCGCAACCAATATGGTTACAGCTGCAGCCCTCGCACATGTCAATCGATTACCTGTATTGTTACTTCCTGGAGATACGTTTGCCAGCCGAACACCTGATCCGGTATTACAACAATTAGAATGTTTTTCTGACCCAACTATATCCGTGAACGATTGTTTTAAACCCGTTAGTCGATATTTCGATCGCATTAGTCGGCCAGAGCAATTAATCAATAGTTTACCAGTGGCATTACGTACGCTTTTAGATCCTGTCGATTGTGGACCTGTAACCTTGTCACTACCGCAAGATGTGCAAGCTCAAGCCTTTGACTTCCCCGCAAAAATGTTTGAAAAACGAATTCATAGAATTCGACGTCCTGGCGTAGATGAAGAAGAGATTAGTCATGTACTTAAGGTCATACGCAGTGCCTCTCGACCACTCATTATTGCCGGCGGTGGAGTCCATTATTCATTAGCTACTGATGAGTTAAACAAGTTTTCTTCTCAGCATCAAATCCCAGTTGCTGAAACACAAGCAGGTAAAGGGGCGCTCAATTGGAAAAATATTCTGTCCGTTGGAGGAATCGGCGTTACCGGAAGTAAGGCCGCAAATGAGTTAGCGAGAGAGGCGGATGTCATTATTGCTATTGGTACTCGACTTCAAGATTTCACTACAGAATCTCGAACGTTATTTAATAAAGAAAGCCAGCTGGTTCAAATAAATATTGGACAATTTGATGTTAACAAACACGATGCAATCCCTTTGCTAGCCGATTGTAAAAAAGCACTTCAAGAATTAACACACAGCCTTTCCAATTGGAAATCAAGCGACCAATGGACAGATAAAATTGAAAATTTGAAAAATGAATGGCACACAATTTACGAGACTGTAACGGCCGATAGCGACGATATTTTACCCAGTGACGCGCAAGTTCTTGGCGCAATTAAACGTCAATCGGACTCGACCGATGTGATTGTGTGTGCCGCTGGAGGACTACCCGGTGAACTGCATAAATTGTGGCGCTGTGATGATAGCGACAGTTATCATGTCGAATATGGTTTTTCTTGTATGGGTTATGAAATAGCCGGAGGACTTGGTGTTAAAATGGCCTCACCCGAACGCGAAGTTTTCGTAGTCGTTGGCGATGGTTCATACATGATGATGAATTCGGAACTAGCCACGTCAGTAATGATGGGGCATAAAATAATTGTCATCACTTTAGACAACCGAGGATTTGGTTGTATTAACCGACTACAACAATCAACAGGTAACCAACCTTACAATAATTTATTAGATGACTGCCATACGATTTCGGAAGGCGCTCCTAAAATCGATTTTGCCGCACACGCAAGAGCGATGGGTGCACAGGCTGAATCAGTGCAATCTATCACTGAATTAGAGCAAGCCATCGTTCGCGCGAAACAGGCAAACACCAGCTACCTCATCTCTATTGATACCGATCCCAACATAACCACTGATAATGGCGATTCGTGGTGGGATGTTGCTATCCCACAAATATCAGAAAATACCGAGATCGAAAGTGTACTCGAGAATTATCAGCTCAAAAAAACAATGCAACCTTATTAAATTTTAGAGTAATCAAGAAAACTCGCACCATTGACAAGAGATAAAATTATGACAATACGCGTTGGAATCAATCCTTTAACTTGGACCAATGATGATTTACCTTCGTTAGGAGCACAAACATCATTAACCCAATGTTTAAGCGAAGGAAAACTAGCGGGATATGCTGGTTTTGAACTGGGTAATAAGTTTCCTCGTCAAAGCAAAGAACTCAATCGCATTTTAGAAAAACATAAGCTCGCACTCGTTTCTGGCTGGTACAGTGGAAAGCTATTAGAGCACAGTGTCGAAGATGAAATCGCTGCCATTGAAAAACATCTGCAATTGCTAAAGGAGTGTGGTTCAAAGATCATGGTTTACTGTGAAGTAACGGGCTGCGTTCATGGAGAACAACATACACCACTGTCAAATCGACCCACACTTGCAAATGATGATTGGAGCGATTACGGAAACCGATTAACACAAGTCGCCGACTACTGTTTGAGTCAAGGAGTACAACTTGCTTATCATCACCATATGGGCACAGTCATCGAAACGTCCAACGATATTTCATTGCTGATGAAACATACAGGCGACTCTTTAGGATTGTTACTTGATACAGGACACCTCACCTATGCGGGAGGTGATCCCGTTAGTGAGTTTATTAAATATAGCCACCGCATTATTCATATTCATGTAAAGGATGTTCGAAAAGAAATACTAGAATATTCAAAGAACAAAAACATGAGCTTTTTGGATTCTGTTTTAAATGGGGTTTTCACTGTTCCTGGTGACGGAGACATTGATTACTTGCCACTGTTTAAAGCGCTAAGAGAAAGCAACTACAGCGGTTGGTTAGTGGTAGAGGCCGAACAAGACCCTGCCATTGCCGAACCATTGACATACGCAAAACTGGGCTTTAACAATATTATTAAGGTTGCTCAACTGGCTGAGCTCCCTCTCCACTAATGATTAATCGTTAAAAGTAATTCGAATTTCAAGTCGTTTAAATGAACAATTGTTAATGCTTAGAACACCTTCGTTTAATTGACTGCTAGGTATGCTAGAACGACCTAACAAAAGAGGAACAGACCATGAACAAATTATCAAAATCACCTTTCACATTTTCTATTTTTGCTGCTCTTATTCTTTCAAGTTGCGCCCAGGCTGAACAGGAAATGATAGAAGTGACACCATCGTTAGAAACACGCTCACATTATAGCGATGATGCAGGAAACAATACTGACGTCGACGACCCAGCAATTTGGATTCATCCAACGGACAAATCCAAGAGCTTAGTCGTTACAACACTAAAAAAAGGTGGCATCGATGTCTACGACCTAAACGGAAAGCTACTCCAATATATTGAACCGGCCAGTGCACCAGCCTGTAAAGATGACAAGACCCCCTGTAAAAATAAAGCAGGACGCCTCAACAATGCCGACCTTATTTATGGTTTTGAATTGAATGGAAAACAAGTCGATCTGGTAGTGATTTCAGATAGAGGGCTCGACAAGTTAGCCATTTACACCATCAGTTATGGTGAAGGAAATAACTTTTTAACCGACGTTACCGCTGATGCTGCGCCATTAATTTTTGCAACTAATCAGCAAGAAATTAATCAAGGACTGACCGCTTATGGGCTAGCATCTACTAAGACGGATAAGGCTATCGCTTTTGTTAGTCAAAATAGTACCACTCGAGTTGTTCAGTTAGAATTATTTGACAATGGGAACGGCCAAATTAATTATAAGAACATCGCGACTTTGGATTTCCCAACGACCTTTACCTTAGCCAATAAAACCCAGTGGAAACCTTGCGCTGATGATGATGGCGAATATCCCCATTTAGAGGGTATAGTCGCCGATACCACAAACAACGCATTATATCTCGCTCAAGAAGACGTTGGCATTTGGAAAGTAAGCCTCAACGACCCAAGCAATTCCGAAAAATGGAAACTATTTGCAAAAGTTAAAGACTTTGGAGTGCCCTACGCACGAATTTGGGATCCAGCCGAGGACGAGTATTTGTGTCAATTACATAACGACAAGGACCTCGGATTTGGTGACGACGAATTAATCGCCGATGCTGAAGGATTAACATTGTATGACGGCGGAGATGGCAAGGGTTACTTATTGGCGTCGAGCCAGGGCAACAATACGATTGCCGTATACACGCGTGAAGGTGAGAATGACTATGTCAACTCATTCACTGTTGCCGACGGCGATATTGACGGAGTCAATGAGACTGACGGCATGATGGTGGTTAACAATAATTTGGGCGGAGAGTTTGACCAAGGCGTTTTAATTATGCAAGACGGCGACAACCAGCCACCAGCGAATTCAAAACAGGATCCAAAGAGAGAAAGTACTAACTTTAAATATGTTTCTTGGAGAAATATTGCTACTAAATTAAAGCTCAATATTAATACAGAAGATATGAACCGGAAATAGCACTCAATCATTATTTTCCATTATAGAAACACATGGCTTTAACAAAATAGTTAAAGCCATTTCTTCGATTCAATTGTGTTCGATGGCTTCGTTTAAAGAAATAACATCAACCTCTACCGAGAGAGAAAGAAAAATCATATGAAATTACTAGGCAACTTTATAAGCGGAATAGAAACTTCGAGTAAAAGTGAACGACACAGTGGTGTGTTTAATCCAGCAACCGGTGAGCTTACTTCTAAAGTATCTCTCGCGACCTCTGATGAGACTCTCGATGTTATTGGGATAGCACAAAATGCGTTCGAAACATGGCGCAATGTAACCCCCCTCAATCGCGCTCGGGTTATGTTTCGTTTTAAAGCGTTGGTTGAAGAGCATATTGATGAACTTGCTCAACTGATAACACTTGAACACGGAAAAGTGTTGTCGGATGCAAAAGGCGAACTCACTCGAGGTATAGAAGTTATTGAATTTGCCTGTGGTATTCCTCACCTATTAAAAGGCGAACACTCCCTCAATGTTGGCCGTGGTGTTGACAGTTTTTCCCTGATGCAACCACTGGGTGTTTGTGCCGGTATATCGCCCTTTAATTTTCCAGTCATGGTGCCGATGTGGATGTTTCCGATAGCTATTGCCTGTGGTAATACTTTTATAATGAAACCATCCGAAAAAGATCCCACTGTCATTATGCGAGTTGCTGAATTGTTAAAACAAGCGGGATTACCCGATGGCGTATTTAATATCGTAAACGGCGACAAAGAAGCCGTTGATGTATTACTTGAAGATAAAAGAGTGCATGCGGTTAGTTTTGTTGGTTCAACACCAATAGCGGAGTATATCTACGCAACGGGAAGCAAGCACGGAAAAAGAGTTCAAGCCTTGGGTGGTGCAAAAAATCATATGTTAGTCATGCCCGACGCTCAAACAGAACAAGTGACCTCTGCCTTAATGGGGGCCGCATACGGTTCAGCCGGAGAACGTTGCATGGCAATATCGGTTGCCGTTTGTGTCGGTGAAGAAACAGCCGACAATTTGATTGAGAATATTAAGAGTGAAATCGCAACAATGATTGTTGGTCCTGGTAGCGGTCTCGCCGAAGAACCCCATATGGGCCCATTAGTGAGTAAAGTGCATGCAAAAAAAGTCGTCGATTACATTAACTTCGGCGTGGAAGAAGGTGCAAGTTTAGTCGTAGATGGTCGAGAGTTTTCGGTAAAAGATCATGAGAATGGTTATTTTGTAGGACCGACCCTATTTGACAATGTTAAACCGGGGATGCGAATTTATAACGAGGAAATATTTGGTCCTGTGCTTTGTATTGTGAGAGTAAAAACCTACGAAGAGGCGGTTGACTTAATTAACAACCATGAGTTTGGAAATGGGACTTCTATTTTCACTTCAGATGGTGACAGTGCAAGACAGTTCTGTGAACAAATTCAAGTCGGTATGGTCGGCGTTAACATCCCTATTCCTGTGCCGATGGCTTTTCATAGTTTTGGTGGCTGGAAGCGGTCGGTGTTTGGACCACTCAACGTTCACGGCAATGATGGTGTTCGTTTTTATACCAAAATGAAAACAGTGACAGCTCGATGGCCCAAAGGAGAGCAAACAACCAATACTTTTACCATGCCAACCATGAAATAATAATTCTTTTAACTTCCCTGCTATTAGTAAAAAAGCAGGGAATTAAATGACCGTGTTAAAAGGCCACATAACGAAAATGCGCTAGTTTTTACGGCAGTTTCACTTTGATTTTTTCAATCACATGTTCGATTTTCTCACCGTTCCAATGGTATTCATAGTGAGTCGATTGTTTGCATAGTCCAATCGCTTTTGGTTTCAGTACGGCAATGCAATCATGTCCAGGATGTCTCACTGACGAGTAAATAATGCCGTGCCGTTGCTGTTGTTTCATTTGCCAACCAAATGCTTGGGAAGCAATGTAACTATTAGGATTATGAAGCTCTGAATAGCCATTACGAATATCCACCATGGACTTTAAGGGTTTAGTCGCGTAACACCTCATTGAGGTCACGCCAGGTTCTTCGTTGGTGAAAGAAAGAAATCGAGCACGGTGATAACAGGTTTCAACAATTGCCGTTTGTTTAGTTCGAGCGGCGTAAAAAATTCCAAAATTATTACCGTCGGTAAATCGAGACTCTTTACCAATATGAGTAAATGCCGCCATGATTGGCGATGCCCCTCCTCCTACAATACGCTCCTCATGAGGAACTAAAGCAATTTCGCCGACCTCATTTCTTAAACGATCGTTCGTTCTTGACTCCAAAACAAATGCGGCATCCATTAAGTCAGGCGACACCATATTTTCGAAAAAATTAATCGGTGGAAAACACGAGGGGATAATACGATAGGCTGAAGACCAAGTGAGTTTGGTTTGTGTAATATTGTCTAACTCTAGATTTTTCGAATCAGTATTGTTCGAATCAGTATTATTCGGATCCGTATTATTTGAATTTGTATTTGTTGAATCCGTATTTTTCAAATCAGTATCGGTCGCATCCATGCTATTAACGTTAAGCGCCTCTTTCAGCGTCTAAATATTGTCTTATCTGAGCGAGATCGATGATTTTTCCCGAAAGCATCCTTTCTAACGCTGTTTGACCGCAGAATAACGGTGCTAGATTTGGTTTGTTAACCCATTCATTTGCCGCTTTCTCGCTGGGTAACAGTATATTTAAATCTTTAAAAATTCCCATCAAGTAGCTAATTCTGTCGAGTTGATCTGCACTCAAATTGCCCGTGCCTGTCTTTTTCAACTTATGATAAGTCGACTCTGGAATACCACCCAATAAAATACGTTGTTGCTCGACATTTAACAGCCATTTATCGGCTAAGCTAAAAAAGAACTGAAGGCCAGCTTGCACTAGCATGTCATGAGTTGTACTTTGGTTACTCTCTATTTGGGCGTGCATTGCGCTCTCCAATCAAACTCTACATATAGAGATTAGCACTCACAATCTTTAAAAGCAAAGTTTTACACTGTTTCACGCCAAATAGAACCAAATCCCTCGACTCAAGGGTTGGTCGCTATTAAAAGACTTACATTTCCAAAACAAGCATTGCCAAAACTTACGTTTTTAACAAATCAAGTGAGTTAATGACTTAACCACTAATATTTGCGGCAACAAGCGCTTGGTCGATATCACCAATGATATCTTCTACATGCTCAAGCCCGACCGCTATTCTAACTAACGTGTCTGTGATACCAGCATCTCGTCTTTCTTCGTCAGTATAAGGCGAATGAGTCATACTAGCAGGGTGTTGAATTAAGGTTTCAGCATCACCAAGACTCACTGCAATAACACACATTTTGAGCGAATTCATAAACAGCATTGCTTGTTCAAAAGTCCCTTTTAGCTCAAAAGCAATAACCCCTCCACCTGCCTTCATTTGATCACCGATATATTTAAAGCCCGGATGAGATTCCAGTCCTGGGTAATAAACATCGCTAATTGACTGATGTTGCTCGAGATGCTCTGCGACTACCTGTGCATTTTGGCTGTGTCTTTCTACTCTGAGGTGTAGGGTTTTTAAGCCCCTTATGATTAACCATGCATCATTAGGACTAATTATCGCGCCCATATCTTTAAGTGTGGTGAGCTTAATGTTTTGAATCTGTTCATTAGAACCACAAGCGATTCCTGCAACCACATCACCATGCCCATTGAGGTACTTAGTCGCGCTGTGCACAACAATGTCGATGCCAAGCTCAATCGGATTCTGCAGTACAGGGGACATAAAGGTATTATCAACCACCGACACAATTGATTTCTCTTTTGCAATAGCCGCCAGCATTTTAATATCAAACACGACCAAATTAGGGTTAACGGGTGTTTCTAGAAAAATGACTTTTGTGTTTGACTGGATGGCAGCACGAACTAATTGTTCATCTTCCATATCCACAAAACTCACTTCAATTCCTAAATCTTTGAATTTGTGATTCAGCAAAGCAAACGTACAGCCATACAAAGCAGTACTGGCGACGATATGATCCCCATGGTTTAAATTAGCCAATAGAACCGAACAAATGGCCCCCATGCCAGAACCAAACGCTGCCGCATCTTCGGTGCTTTCTAAGGCAGCCATTTTTTGTTCGAGTTCCCTTACCGTAGGATTACCGAGTCTGCCATAAATAAAACCAGCCTCCTCCCCCATAAAACGGTTAGAGCCCTGCTGAACATTATCGAATACAAAAGTAGAGGTTTGGTATATAGGCGTCGACAATGCGCCGTGCTGGGTGTCTCGCATCTTGCCTGCATGGATGGTGTTGGTTTCTAAATGTTTAGATTGGGTCATTTAAATTCTCGTTTGTAAAATAAGTGTTTCAAAGAGAGTTTATGACCTACAAGCGATTATTCTAATCGCATAGCCGTATCACTCTTTATCTCTCGAAGGACCACACTGGTACTCACTCTTTGCATTCCGGGCATCGGCACCAATGTTTTTGAAATGAACCGCTCCATTTCACGGTTATTCCTTATAACCACTTTTAATAGGTAATCGTAATTACCCGTAAGATGATGGCACTCCAAAACTTCGGGCAGTGCTTGTATGGCATTAAAAAAAGCTTCTAACTTGTCGGGTTGATGTAACTCAAGACTGACGGTAATAAAACACATACAATCTTGGCCAATTTTGTTTCGATCAACATGAGCGGCATATCGAGCGATAACGCCCTCATCTTCTAGACGTTTAACTCTCGCGTGGGTTGCTGGTGGAGAAAGATGAACTCTCTCAGCCAATTCAACGTTCCTAATCCGGCCGGAAGTTTGTAATACATCCAAAATGGCCTTATCGCTGTCATCCAAACTAACTACTGAAGATTCTATCATTTCACCTTACTCCTGCCGAAGTTATTAATGCACACTGGAATATATACGAATTAATATGTGGATTATAGTAATTTCTTCGAACTTTATTCACCGACAAGCATCTCAAACTCTATATTGCAGAAGAATCGAAGGGATACTTTTAGTAGATACTCAGACTAAACGTAATTGACGATCAAAAGAACGCCAAAATGAGAATAAAAATAACGCGGGTTACTTAATAGGCAAGGAGCTACTTAATTGACTAGAAGTTGTTTTATTGGCAGGGAGTTAAACAAAGAGTTATTAAAAAACAGAAATATAAAGCTCTGGAATTAACTTATAAATCGGTCTTGCAACCAATTGGAAACAACATCCGTTAAAATAGCTCGGTCTTCCGCGAGTGGAAAGATATGCTCTGCGTCCTCCAAATATGCGGTTTGCAAATTTGAGCCAAATGGGATACTGGAGAATACATCAGACAGCTGATCTTTATAGTTATACGGCCAACTAGCGGTGTAAACCGCAAGTAAACTTTTATCTTTTTGAATGAAATCGCGGAATTCTTTTTCCACTCTATTCTTAGGAGGTTTATTCCAACTCATATCAATGCCTTCAAATATCGCTTCTTTCTCCGTTTTCTTTGCGGCAAAGATTTTTGTAGCAGTCAGTCTAAACAAGGTCATCCAAGAGCTTAAGCTAAATAACTTCGGCAAGTAATAGTTAAAGTAATACCGTTTAGTTGGGTAAGTATATCCGTCTATGCTGACAGCGCCAACAACTCGATCATCTCGATACAACGTTTGATGAGCGTTATCAGCACCCGTACAAATACCTAACGCAATAAAGGACTGATCGCCACACTCCTGCTGCAAATAATCAATCACGTCTTTAATATCGCCTCGATGTTGTAATTTATAAAGCCTACTATCTTTATGTTTCTCACTATCACCGATGCCAGACAGATCAAACCTAAAACAGTTGAAACCTAGTTTCGCAAAAGAACGCGCCAATTTAACGTAAAGACGATAAGGGCCAATATGAGGAAGAAGTCCAGAATTTAAGAATAGAATTGTGGGGCGATTTTTATCCGTGGAGTATTCACTTTCGGTATAAACTCCAACCAACTGATTATTAACGACGTGTACTACTTCTTTCATAACATCTTCTACTTATCACTACTTAATATAATTCAATAACTTGCGGAGTCAAAAATCGCGAACTGCAAGATACTCTGATTAAAAACAAAGTAAATTGTAATATTCACGATTTTT
>JAHRVB010000085.1 GCA_019090895.1 Kangiellaceae bacterium | reverse complement strand
TGCCGATTTTATAATCGGTAATGTTACCCATGCTGTCATAATTGAAATAACCGGTACCTGAATAGCTGTCGGTAATTACGTCCAATCTATCTAGACCATCATAGGTGGCTTGAAAGTCATGAGTGTTACTGTATTTATCGTCCCAGAACGTCAAGTTATTATTGGCGTCGTAGGTGAAAGATTGATTGATAATATAACTCGTTCCAGAAATAGGTGGTAAAACAGGTCCTATAGGCGGAAAAATAGGTCCTATTGGCCCTATAACTACTTTCGCTTGGGCATCGACCAACGAGTTGTTCGACATTAGCGTATTTGTCGAGCATACGTTACATACAAACGATATTGTTTTATCGAAGGTAGATGCAGGCATACCGGAGGAATTCTGCGTTAAACTATAATTGGCCCCGTTTCCATAATCATGGGCCTTAATCGCTCCATTGGCATGATAAGTTGTACTATCCGCATAACTGCCAACAGTTGTTGGTTGGCCTAGTGCGTTCGGTGCGTAAACTATATCTTCTCCACTTGGATACACTAAATTGGTTAAGTGACCGCTTTTATTAAAAACATAATCAAGTACAAACGAGTTAGAATCGACAGATAAAGTTTCTTTGTCAATTAGCCCTGCACTGTTAATCTCATAGTCGGTGGTAACGGTACCAGCGACTAGTTTAGTTAGTTTGCTATTTTTGTCGTAAGTGTAAGTTTGATCTGGACTAGCATCCGAGAAGGTTATGGTTTTAACGTTACCCAAGTTATCGTACGCGTAAGTTGCTTTGTCTGCAGCTGTCACAGTGAGATCACAACTAGCGGAACTGCTTGATATAGAACGACCCTGCGCAGACCAGGTCACTTGATTAAGAGCGTTGTATACCATGGCTGTATTACCGACATCGGGCCGCGTTGTTTTACACAATTTTTGATAACTGTCATAAATACGGTGCTCAGTAATCCCACCTTGAGCGATCGAAGTGATATTGCCGTATATATTGTAATTAAGGGTAGTATTAGTTGATTCAGGTGCTGAGATGTAGGTGGCTTGCTTTTGATTAGGCGAGCCATAAGCTAAGTAAGTGGTAGTAGTTTGATTGCCTTTATTGTCATTTACCTTGACTTTATTACCGGCGAGATAGCTATAGGAAACCGTTCCCGAAGTTGTGTTATCGTCAACAACAACTGTTCGACCGAGGGCATCATATTCGGTATAAGTACCGTGGTTAGTGCTCGAACTCGTTGAAGGAAGACTTTGATAAGTTGGACGATTAAATGCATCGTAATCTGTTCGAACGTAGCGTTTAGTCGACGAGTCAGTTATGTCACGCTCTACGGTCAAACGGCTTCTTAGCAAACTATCAAAGTAAGTCACTTTCTCGTAGTTAGCTCTTACAATTTTTTGCTTGAGCATGTTGGCCGAAACATGGCTAAGCCCTTCGCTGCCAGTTGTAGTTGAATAAAAAATGGTAGTAGAATCCCAATTTTTATCGCAAGGAAAAATCCAGTGTAAACGTCCAATAGTCGTGTAGCTATAGTTTGTACAGTTATTTTCAAAATCAGTCACTTTAGTGACTTGTCCTTCATCATTTACAACTAAGTAAGCATATTGACTCGCAGTACTTAGACTATTAGGTGTTCGAATTGTTTGTGCTTTCCCTCGCTTGTAGTTGGAAAAATACACCCAACGATTAATACCGTTGTAATCAACTCGGTTAGGTAACCCGGCATTCACTCCGGTGGTGTGATAAGACGTATTTCGTTTATACCAACGGCCATATTCGTAATGATAATTGGGAAGAGATTTATAACTACCTGTCGCGCTGTGATAACTTGTTTTAGCAACTTCTGTATAGGAAGAACCATTTGAAGATACTTCCGTTGAAAGTGGTAAACCAATCAAATTATTGGTGAGATCGTGTGAATAGTATTTTTTAATGTAACGGTGCTTGCCGTTAAAATTATTAGATTGATGAGTGGTCTGAGGGTAGTCGTAATTATCAAATCCACTATAAGTTGTCGTGTAAGTATCTGAACCGCCAGAACTTGGATAGAGCGTTGATATCTTGCTGGTCATCGATTGCTTTTGTGAAGCGGAGTGGCCTTTAATTATGTCTGACTCAATCCAATTATCTTCTGTCTCTTGAATGCCAACAAACATTTTCGCAGCACCATGGTAATAACCATCTTCATATTCATATGTGCTTCTATTTTTTAGCGTTCCTGACGAGTTATATATTTCACTAAATCTTAGGTTACCCGTTGTTTGTCCATATCGCCTATCAAAATATTGAATGGACTTATCTCCTTCTGGATTAATAACAGTAGTCGATTTAAGATCCGATGTCTCCACACCGCTTACACCTAATGACAAACGATGTTTTGCGAGTATTGTTTCTCCGCGGAAGATACCTTCGTTATTGGAGTAAGTATATGCCCACGTATAAATTTCACCGTCGGTTGAGGTTAATGTCTTGTTTGAAATGGCAAATAAATTTGATGCATTAGGAATCCAATATGTATCGTAATTTCTACGTAGTGGATTAGGTCGACGGATCTCTGGAACGTCAGATAGCCCTTGGCAAACTTCTTCTAAAACGAAGTCTCCTTTCATACCTTCAGGATGAATCATTTCTATGAAATCTCTTTCGCCGCTCTCTATACACTGAATACCGTGATGTGGTGCTTGCGCATGTTCCGCGATATTATTAAATATCCATAAACTATTGTTAGCTGTCTTGTTATGACTGTAATTCCACATCTTAGCATCCGGGCGAGTCACGGATTTGAGTGTGTTTACTCGATAATCATCATAAGCATAAGTCCAAGTCTTTCCATTTGCTACGACAGAACTCACTCGATTTCCTGAATAATTAACACTAATTGTACGATTATCATTTGAACTTATACTTTGTAGTTTTCCATCACTATCGTAATCGTAAACCACCCAATTTCCAAAGCGATCTTCTACTTTAGTAGCCAACATAAACGCAAAATTTTGTACGTATTGAGCACCGTCCGGCGAGTTAACCGGACCTACAGCTTCCATAGGGCAATTGTTAGTACATTGAATATTATTAATTTGTGGAATTAAATTGTATGCTTTGATTGATTCCACAACTCTCAATTTGGTGAAATAATAAGTAGTGCCGTTATCAATAGTAATCTTAAATCCATCAGACCCATCGGCATTAACTGTACACACTACATCCCAATTTCGACTGTTGAATCGCTTATTGTTTGTTCCATCTTTTTCTGTGAATTTTGCATTTCCATGACCAGGAATAGAAACAGTATCACCATTCCAATAAGCATCTTTATCTCCAATATATATATTAGATTCAGCGGTGGTAATAAATGTTGGATTGGAATTCAACGGCTTTGTACATGCATCTCCTGTCGCCCAATATGAGTTTCTAGTATTACCCGTAGAATCTGCTATATAGGTCGATCTGACGTGAGGCAGCGCTAGACTCCAGTTTTCGAAATCTCGAGTTTCTCGAAACCAAGAATCTGGATCAGATAGAGTTCTAGTAATCGCAACTTGAAGTCCGGAATTCCCAGGGATTGAAATATCAGTTTGTTCGAACGAAATACTCCCTGAAGACGGATCAATTTTGTCCCCAAATAAGTCTGTTGTCAGAGTAGCAATATCCGGAGATATATTATTTGCCTCATGAAAATTGTAACCATAATCTTTGACTTCAGTTGGTTGAGAGCTAGCGTCATCGCCGAACCCTCCGTCTGCTACTGCGGGCAACGAAAAACAAAGACACGCTAATATTGCCTTGAGCTTAGAGTTTATTTTCATTTTGATTCCTTCTACTATTTACTGTTGTGGCTTTAACCATCTTTAAGTTCTATTTCAATTCACTGGATAATCCGTTGAGACACAGACGGATCAATTCTTATAAGTCGAATAGATTTGTTAGAAGGGCAATATAAGAAAACATGAAAAATGGTGCTTAAAAAATCACGCCAATAATTGTAAATATCACGACAATATCAAATGTGTTTTCTTTAACTGGTTGATATTTATAGATTTAAAATTGATATTTTGAAGAGAGGTTAAATATTTATCAATGTTAAAAAGGAGCTTTTTGATACTTTTTGGGAGTGACATCGTACAGCGCTTTAAAACAAGAAGAAAAATAGGACTGACTAGAAAAGCCAACTTCTATAGCAACATCGATCACAGAGTGACCTTGAGACAACATTTCTTTTGAACGAGCCAGACGGTAATCACGAATGTATTCTGGAAGACCTTTATTTATTAACGCCTTTAATTTGCGTTGTAATTGACGCTCACTCATGGCGATATTCTTCGCGACTGTCGCCAAGTTCATTTGCTGGTCACTGTAATTTTCTTCGACGTGAGATTGCAGTTTCCTCAAAAATTTTAGGTCGTAGATGTCATAACTTATTTCAGGGTCAGATAAACGCTGAGGTTCGTTCTTACCTGTCGATTTATTGGCCAATATTTGTCTTATTGAGAGTATATTTTTTAACCTTAGTATTAATTCATGAGAATCAAATGGCTTGGTTAAATATTCATCAATATCTCGTCGCCAACCTTCCATTCGACTTTCTTTGTCACCCTTGGCAGTCAAGAACACGATGGGGATATGGCTTGTAAGCATATTCGAGCGTAACTTTTGAGCTAGCCCGTATCCATCTAGAATGGGCATCATGATGTCACTCAAAATAATATCTGGAATGATTTCTTTTGCTTTTTCGAAACCAATTTCACCATTAGCAACCACTTGGCATTGGTAATAGGGTGTCAGAATATCTTGAAGGTAGTGTTGCATATCCTGATTATCTTCAACGATTAAAATTGATAATTGCTCAGTTTGTTCGGCGAGTACCATAGGCGAATCTTCGGGATGTCTATCTAATGATTTGGCTAAAGTTGTAGAATCTGTTGATGCTGACGAATTACTTGCTTCTGCTTTTTGTTTAAATTGAGAGGTTAAGCTCATCATTTCCATTGCTATAATTTCGTCTTTTGATTGAAATGACGCTTCTATTGAATCAACTTCTCCAATGATCGGCAGAAATACGCTAAATCGACTTCCTTTACCTAATTCGCTTTCAACCGTAATTCGTCCCTTGTGAGCTTCAATTAAGCTTTTTACTAGCGTCAATCCAATACCTGACCCAGTCACTTGCTCGTTGTGACTATCAGTTACTCGACTGTAGCGATCGAAAATAGAGTCTAGTTTGTCTGATGGAATGCCAATTCCAGTGTCAGTAACTTGAATAACAAACTCATCGTTTTTATTTCGTTTGGTAGTGACACTAATGGTACTTCTGCTTTTGGAATATTTAATTGCATTTGAAAGCAAATTAAGTGTAATTTTTTCTAGCGCGTCGGGAGTAAATAAAAAATTGATCTCACCGTAACTATCAAATACCACTTTAATTGAATTTTCGTTAGCTAGCTCTGTAAACGCCTCTACCATTCGGCGAACAATTTGACTGATTGGTTGCGGTGACCTTTGTGTGATCGACTTAATGCGGAACGTTTCTAAGTTTAAGAGTTGGTCGACTAGCCTTAGTAGCCGATAACTATTTCGTTGTACAACTTTCAAACGGCTGGACTCTCGTTTATCTTTGAGGCTGCTCAACAATTGTGCTATTGGGCCTAATATTAAGGTTAGAGGGGTTCTAAATTCGTGGGATATATTAGTAAACTCTTCATTCTTTCTTGTAAGCAATTGCTCTACTTTGCTTTTTTCTTCGATTAATTCTTCGGTTCTGCTTTCAACTGTTCTTTCTAATTGAACCGCCCTATTTTCGAGAACATGGGTCCTACGTTTTATGAATAAATAGATACTTAAAACTAAAATAGTAAAATAAACTAGAAATGCCCACCACGTTAGCCAAGGTGCGGCAAATATAGTTATATCAAGCGCGACGTTATTTTCGCTCCATACACCATTTTGTGTTCTAGCCTTCACTTTAAATGTGTAATTCCCTGGCCCAACATTATTGTAGGTGACCCCTCTATTTTGTGAAGTTGTTTGAATCCAATCTTTGTCGAACCCTTGCAATTTGTATGCATAGGTCATTTTATCTGGGGCCGCAAAATGAGTGGCAACAAAATCGAAACCAAATACAGAGTCGTTATGAGATAAATTGAGCGTGTCTATTTCGGAAATATGCTGGTCTATTACAAATCCATCGTATTCTTGTCCCACAATGACTTTCTTTCCGAAACGATTTAGATGAATCAATGAAACAATAGGAGGAGTTTGGTTTATTGCAATTTCGTCTGGCGAAAACCAATTAAAACCTGTTTTGCCACCAAATAATAATCGACCATTGGGAAAAGAAGCAATCGAATCGAAATTAAAAAGCTCGCTGTGAAGTCCGTCAGACACGTTATAGTTAGTTACTTTTTCTCTTGAACGAGCAAGCTTGAATATTCCATTGCCAGTCGTTGATATCCAGAGATTATCTTTTTGATCAATTAACAATGCGACTAAGCCGTTTTTAACTTTAAAATTGAGCTTTGGATCTAAGCTTTTTAGCTCTAAAGTTTCTCGGTTGAAAGAGAATAATCCCCGTTCCTTTATTGCAAGCCAAACAACTTCTTTATTATCGATGGCCATCGCCATGATATTTTCTAACGCAAACGAATTACCAGTGTTTAGTACTGGACGAATTTGGTCATCATCTCCCAAAACAAATAGTCCTTGTTTAGCTGCTATCCAAATTTTATTTTCTTTATCTAGTTGCAACTTTGATACACCGAGTTTATTACTTCCATTATTCGCCACTCTTAAGAGAGACCCCTTCCCAGTGGTGACATTGATCTTAAAGACTCCTTCAGTAGTTCCTACGAAAAGAGCTCCCCTGACCATTAGTAGATCAACCACCGATGCCTCGTTAATTTCAATACCATATCGTTTAAATTTTCCATCGCTTTTATTCAATCGATCCAAGCCAGTTGTCGTCCCCATCCAAAATATATCATCACTTTCTTTCAAAATAGCGTGTACTTCATTGTGAGATAAACTTTCCGGATTTATTGAGTGATTGAATTGATTAAGGCATTTTCTTTCATTCAAATCTACTTCTGTAACACCTTTTAGAGTGCCTAACAGCACTTTCTTATCATCTAATGCCAGCGCACTTCTAATACTAGTTGAAGCAAGACAAGGAATACTGTTAAGGGAATTATCGAACGAGCCAAAATCTAGTTTTTTAGGTTCGAAATAGTGAATTCCAGAGCCATAGGTGCCTAACCATATAATTCCAGAGCGATCTAGAAACAAAGAAAGAACTCTGTGATCCTTTATTGCATGTGCGCTGCTCTTGTCGGGTTTAAAATTATGAGTCTTGCGTTCGCGATCGATTTTAATCAAACCATGTTTTGAGGTACCTATCCAAAGATTACCCTCTAAATCAAGTACTGACGAATAAACTCGATTGACATCTTTTTTGAATTGCATTTTGTCGACGGTACCGCTGATAGGATTGTATTCAAATAATCCATTAAGAGTACCTATCCATATATTTCCATTCCCATTTCTGGTCAACGTTCTAACAGCAGGTTGAACACCATCTTGAAGTTGAACTAGCTGATAATGCCCAGAGGAAGGTTCAAACTTGAAAAATCCATTGTAACTACCTACCCAGAGTTCCTCGCCATTTGATTTCAACAGGGCCCGAATGTTATTGCCTGGTAAGATATTGGAATTTTTACTAATGCTTGAGAAATGAATAAATTCTTTGGTTTTAGTATTGAATCGATCAATACCTTTGTTTGTTGCGATCCATAAATGATCGTTAGTATGCTTTTTGATGACTGTGACAGTATTAGAACTTATACTATTTTTTTCATTACTATCATGAGAGAAGGACGTAAAATCGTCTGTATCCCGGTTATAACGACTAAACCCATTGCTTGCTCCGCTTACCCATAGAACATTTTTATCATCAATTTCGAGGGAGAGTATATAGGAGTCGGCAATTGTATTCGGTTTGTCGTTATCGGCCAAATACTGCTTAACAGAGTATCCGTCATATCGGATTAATCCTCGCTCTGTACCTACCCAGATATAACCCTGTTGATCTTGAATCGTCGACCGAATTGTATTTGAAGGTAAACCATCGTTGACATCGAGAAGGGGAAAACGGATATTTCCCGCAATTGACGAGAAATGAAAAAAGCCAATCATACAAGTTACAAGTAATCGTATAATTGACTTAACTTTCATAGAGCTTTACCACTAGTATTCTCAATAACCAAACCATAAATATAATCGACTAATTCGGTTAAAGCGTTTGTCTATAAAGGCTCGAAAATAGGATCGCCACCGCCAATAATATGTGTGATGGTCACCGTTACTTCGCATTTTTCAGAAGCTTTATCATCTGTAAAACCTTGGTAAACCTGTGTATTTCCCTCATTGCCTAGCCAAGCGAAATCTTCAATGTTATGAGTCACTAACTCATTGGGAGATGGGCACAACTGAAACTCTGCGACTTCCGCATGATGGAGGTGTTCTCTTGGGCCAGTGAGTGGCAACTTTATCGGGCCATCTCGGTGTGTATAACTACAAGTTTTTTTACCCAATACTTGAGATTGGACTTGACCGATTGGAGTCAAAAGAGTGATGGTTAATATTGTCGAAAGTGTTAATCCAACAGTTCTTAATTTCATTTTATTATTTCCTTATTTTGGGGTTGAATATTTAATATGATGCTTCATTTAATGGAATCAGTCAATCATGCAAGTCTCAGAATGAAATACGAGCCTATAATATTTCGCCATCTACTTTTTACAGGCTTATAAAGAAATTGGTGGCGCCTATACCATATTGATTTTATCGCTCTCTTGAAATGTATATATCTATCGTTTTTAGTTCTGCATCAGTTGCATCGTCTTTGATAGCAACAGAAATAGGATTAGACCAGTCCAGATAGTGGGATGGTTTTAATTGAGTACTAACCGGAATCTTGACAACGACTTGGCAAGTTCTGCTCTTACAAACAATCGAATCTAACATTCCCAAATCCCTAAGTGCCGACTGCTCGTAAAATGTGTATTCTAGTTCTGCTTGTTTCTCGATTGCCCAGCTTGAATCTATCGATTCAGATTCGAAATATTCGGCGGGAGCTTTGTCATTCCAATGTAACAACATTTTTTCTATATTTACCAAGTCTTCATCTTCGAAGTCCTCTAACATCGCTAAAACTTTGTCTCTTCTTAACTGGCTATTTATTTGTTCAATAGTTTTTTGAGATGGCTCATGAAAAGTTTTTGTTGATTTCTGTTTATCCGAATGGGTTGTACCATCAGAGTTTTTGGGGTTCGCAGATATTACTGCTTGATCTTGTTGCTCGGCGAGAATTTCTGTCGTAGGCATTGTAAATATTGTTTCATCGGCCGTTGCGACTTGAAAATCGGAAGCCTGTTCGTACATCAGCTGGCCAGTAATGGATAGCATAACACCAACGAACAAACCATAGCGAAATTTACTCATATTGAAATTCCAATAAAAACGCCAAACTCTCTACTCCGAACCATCTGCCTTTTTACGGCTCAATATCTTTTTCAAAAACGCACCAATTCCGATAATAATAAAAATACCGAATTTCTTTAAGAAGATAATGGCCGCTGCTATAAGACCTGTTTTTGCAATGACTTTGCCCGCAACTAACGCTCCGATTCCATACGCTGCGACTGTATCGATGTCAGGGTTGAAATCCGTATAAGTTGAACCACGGTCAAATTCTGCAATCGCTAGTACGCTGTCCAGTTGTGATTCGATAAGTTCCTTTTGTTCGATACCGGCGATAAAATTAAGCACTAGTACACCTCGTCGCCCCAAAATCCTTATGTTGTAGTTCAAGGTATTAGTTTCCATTTCCCCGAATTTTATTTCTTTGGCCCAGTGAAGCTTGTGTGATACTGAATCATAATAGGGCGATGCTGCCCACCCGACCAGCTCAATACTCTCATAGCCTTGCTTCACTCGTTCGCGACTGGCACTACGCGTGTCGTCTTTCATTTGACTTAATAAATCTGAGTAATCAATATCTGCTGCATCTTCATCTGAAACATAGCCATCTTCCTCATACTCTATGGTTACTGCCCAGGCACCATTATCAAAAGGGGTCATGCCTTCAGGAAATAGCATTCCTAAAATAGATGTGCCGGGAGGATTGCCCCATACATCGACTAATACTTTATTGGCATCGTTCGCGTCTAAAAAGTAGAATGATTCTGGTACGTCTAAACTTGCGACTGCCCCAGACAAAGTGATATTTCCGTTTTGACGATCAAACGAATCCCATAATTCTTTAGCCCACTGGGCGTATTTTTCATCTTCTGAGAGTTGCCCGGATTCGACAGCATGCAAGTGTAGGGGTAAACCAAGTAGCAGAAATAAGTACAAGTGTTTTAGCATTATTTAAAATCCCTTTGCGGTTTGTTGTAATTATTTTGGAATGTAATCGCTAGAGTAACCAGTCTACTTTACTAAATCAATATTTCCCACATTTTGCTCTGCCGGTGGTAGTTTTGGTGCCGCTACACCTAGGCGCAATCAGCTATGTTTTGTTGTAATGGGTTATTTTGAGGTCGTGCCGACCCATCATATTATTCAGAATATAGTTGTTTAACGGGCCGCCGTTAATAGCTATCGATTTCATCTGCTCGATATTATTCGATTAATGACAGAGGCTTATCAAGAGCTTGCGAAAGAACGTAACATTGAGCTACGCATAGAAACCATTGAAACCATCAGT
>JAHRVB010000084.1 GCA_019090895.1 Kangiellaceae bacterium | reverse complement strand
TTATGACCGCGAGGTGGGCACATTTACCCTATGAGTTTTTGGAGTTAGTTTCTGGCAGAATTATTAACGAGATTGATGGAATATCAAGAGTCACTTATGACATATCATCAAAACCGCCAGCTACGATAGAGTGGGAGTAAGTTCGAATCATTGTCGATAGAGTGTTGATCACGAGAACTGATTTAGCCGATGAGTGACCATGAGTTATGGATGACTAAAGCTCTGGCTTTAGCTAAACAAGCCGGCGCTCAAGGTGAGGTTCCTGTGGGCGCTATTTTGGTCAAAGACGACAGAGTAATAGGTTGTGGATTCAACCAATCGATTGAAAATCACGACCCAACGGCACATGCAGAAATTATAGCTCTTAGAGAGGCTGGACAGACGATTGAGAATTATCGACTGGTGGATAGTACTTTATACGTCACATTGGAACCCTGCGCAATGTGCGCAATGGCGATGGTTCATGCTCGAATCAAAACGGTTGTTTTTGCAACACGAGAGCCTCGTACTGGTGCAGGTGGGAGTTTGCATCAATTGCTATCCCATCAGGGTCATAATCACCAGATCGAAGTAATCGAAGGTGTCCTTCAGAAACAGAGTTCCGATTTGTTAACTGAATTTTTCAAAATGCGTCGCCGTAAGTAATTGGTTATTCAGTCGTTTCAACTATTGTTATTTTTATCAACATAAAATAGAAAGGAACTTAATTGATGTTAGAGGCACTCATAACATTGATCGTCGCGACTAGTATATTATTAGGATCTCCAGGGCCGGCGCCTCTCGCGTTGGCGGCTACTAGTGCAGTATATGGAATCAACAAAACGCTGCCTTTCTATTTAGGAATATTAGCTGGCTTGGCTGTTGCTATTGTGGGTGCTGTTTTTGGCGTTTCAGTTATCATCAATTCATACCCAAGTTCGAAACTGATTATGCAATTACTAGGCGGCAGTTATCTTATTTATATTGCCTATAAAATTGCAACTGGACCGACTATAATTTCTGAGAAAACGGATAGCAAGTTAATCCCCACTTTCTTTGATGGGTTTATTTTGAACTTACTAAACCCCAAAGCATACGCTGCATTTTTTGCTATTTTCACTCACTTTTTATTGCCGAATGACACAATTAATATGAGTTACTTATTAACCGCGTGCGTAGTGTTTACGATTGCGGTCATTGTAGATTATTTATGGATGTTGCTAGGTGCGGGATTAGGGCAAGTTTTCTCTAATCAAAAAAGTGCTAAAATAATTCGGTTTAGTTTCGCGTCGATTATAATTTTACTTGTCGTAATCAGCTTTATTATCTGATTCTGTTAACTCGTTCTACGCGGATTTTTGTTAACTTTGTTTTGATTCTTCCTTGGATCATTTTCTTTTTTATTGGTACGTGAAGTAGAGTTGGAACTATTTCCCCTGTCGTTGTTATAGCGTTTTGGTTTCTTGGCTCGATTAGGTTTATTTGGTTTTAGGTCGAGACGAGACGTTGGGACGTCATGATTAGGTTCAAATCCATCGATGAGTTTTCTCTCGATTAATTTTTGAATGAGTTTTTCAATTGCGGCAAGTTGCTTAAATTCATCGGCACTGACCAACGAAATCGCTTCGCCCGATTTGCCAGCACGACCCGTTCTACCAATACGGTGGACATAATCTTCAGCGACATTTGGTAAGTCAAAATTGATCACATGCGGAAGTTGTTCTATATCTATTCCTCTCGCGGCAATATCAGTTGCTACAAGTACTTGTATTTCTCTATCTTTAAAGCTGTTTAGTGCTTTGACTCTCGCACCTTGACTCTTATTTCCGTGAATAGCCATGGACTTTATGCCATCGGCAATCAGGTGTTTTGTGAGTCGATTAGCACCATGTTTTGTGCGGGTAAAAACGAGTACTTGTTGCCAATTGTTGGAACCAATCAAAAAGCTCAAAAGTTCAGATTTACGTTTTTTATCAACAGGATGAACGAGTTGGCTAACTGCTTTTACAGTTGAATTTCTTGGTGTGACAGATATTTCTACCGGATTATTAACCAACTCTTTAGCAAGTGCTCTGATCTCATTTGAGAAAGTTGCTGAAAATAGTAAATTTTGTCTCTGTTGCGGAAGCTTTGAAATGATTTTTCGAATATCTCTAATAAATCCCATGTCGAGCATGCGATCTGCTTCGTCCAAAACTAATACTTCGACTTGGTCAAATTTAACTGCGTTTTGATTAAATAGATCTAACAGACGACCTGGAGTCGCAATTAGAATCTCAACACCTTTCCTCAGTTTCATCATTTGGGGGTTTATTTTTACCCCGCCATAGACGACGGCGGAACGAATTCTTGTATTTTTACCGTACGTTGCGACGCTTTCGCCGACTTGAATTGCCAATTCTCGGGTTGGAGCAAGTATTAGGCTTTTAATATTATTGGGAGTGGCCGGTTTACTCTGCAAAAGTTTCTCGAGTATTGGTAGTGTATATCCTGCTGTTTTACCTGTTCCTGTTTGCGCGGCAGCCATCACATCTTTTCCGTCTAATACAGCCGGAATTGCCTTCAATTGTATGGGAGAAGGTGATGTATAACCTTGCTCAGAAATTGCTGAAAGAATGGTTTTGCTTAAACCTAACGAATCGAAGTTCATGACAGATCTTTGGATAATTGGGATAGGCGCGTAGGATACAGTAAGACGCGGGTCCATACTACATTTATGGACTGATCACACGAACAGGTAAGGAGGGAAAGTTCCTAAATTGAACCCAATGACCAGCCTGAGTAATGGTACTAATCTACAATTTCACTGTTAGTATTTGGTTCGGTCTTCTTTGAGGATTCTAGCTCTGCAACTTTACTGTCATTGGGATCTGCTTCAATGACAGAAGGTGGTTGCGAGATGTTTTCTTCATCCTGCCACACAATGACATCGTAATACCGCCGAATATTGTCCACGTAGTGAACTGGTTCACTACCTCTTGCATAACCGTGTTTGGTTTTTTTATACCAGCGACTTTTTTGCAATAAGGGGAGTCTTTCTTTTACATCTGCCCATTTATCGGGATTTCCACCTTGTTGTTGAGTGATAATTCGAGCGTCTTCGACATGCCCCCAACCCACATTATAACCTGCGAGAGCAAGCCAAGTTCTATCAGGATTTTGAATTCTCTTAGGTACTCTAGCCATTACTTTACGCAAGTACTTTGCACCGCCGCTGATGCTTTGTTCAGGATCGAGCCGGTTTGATATGCCAACTTGTTTAGCTGTTCGCAGTGTTAACATCATCATTCCCCTAACGCCTGTGGGAGACTTGGCCTTGGGATTCCAATGGGATTCTTGATAGGATATTGCCGCTAGGAGTCTCCAGTCAAGATCTTGATTTGCCGATTCAACAAACCACTCTTTATAAGCATCTAATTCGCTATCGGTTGCTTGGTGAAAACGTCTTGCTCCGACATAATCGAATTTTTCTACGTGCCCATAATACTTTTCATCGAGGTTTGCGATCTGTCCTTGACTCTTTTGTTGACCAAAAAACTCAATTGCTTTGCCAAAAAGAGAGTAGTCGTCATTCGGTGCAAATGCCCAAGCAAGATTTTGTGGTTCGCCAATAGTAAAGCCTACTGCGAGTTCTGGATGAAAACGTCTATTGAGGCTAAGTTCAGTAGAATCCACTATTGTATAGTCAATTGTTTCGTCGAGTACCATCATTAGTAATTCTTCAGCAGTATGCTCAGTCGTTTCAGACCAATGTAGATTTTGGTGTGTTTCCTTCAACTCAAGTAAGGCCTGAGAGTACGATGAGTGAGCTAACACTCTAAGATCACCGCTCAATTGTGATATATTTCGCGGCCATTTTTTGCCTTGCTTAAAAACTAATTTGGAAGTTATTGTCTGGTACGACGGTGCAAAGCGTATGAGCTGTTTCCGAGTCGCGGTAACTGTTAACCCGGCGGCTGCAATGTCGGCATCACCATTATTTACGGCGTCGATCACTTCTTTTAGATTATCATTGACAATATATTCAGTTTTTACCCCAATGGATTTAGCAAATGCCTCAACAAGATCGTATTCTAGTCCGGCAAATCCATCGGCTATTTCATAGTAGGTCGTAGGGGAATTCCTTGTGACGACGGTTAAAACACCTTTCTTTTGAATTTGTTCCAAGTGTGAAAGTCGAGGTTCGCTACAATTGCTTAAAACGAATAATGACACCAATAGCAAAGCAGCCCGCGCCAATGAAGAGCCTAGGTTGTGAATACAAAATATCTTATGGAATTGGTTGTGTTTATCGAAAATCATACGCGTTATCGGTGAATCCTCGTGCCGATTAAATTAGGCTTTTGTTCAAGTTGTCTAATTGTTCCAATTATCAACTGCTTAACTGAACAAACTCTGAATATTCCCTGTATTGGGTCGTATTATCCACATTCTGATATCAGACTGCAAGTGGCTGATAACGATGATAACTGCTGGGATGTATCTATATATAGTATTTCTAGAGCAATTCCTCCACCTATATAGTGTTACCTATTTAAGTTCTCTATTAGAGATATCGGCTTAAACTAATTAATCTTTATAGTTAATTCAAGTCAATAGTACGCCTCTTAATTGAGCAAGTAATACCACTGAAACAGCAGAAAAGAGTCATAAGATGGGGTTAATTATTAGAATAAATTAGCGTATCATTGCGCCTTGATTTTCCACCATTCCTACTGAGCTTAAAAACTATGCTAATTCTCCGTGGTGCGCCAGCTTTCTCTTCTTTTCGAATTAACAAGCTATTTTCTGAAAGTAAAAAATTGGTTCCAAATTTGGGCCAAATTTATGCTGAATATGTCCATTTTGCTGACTTGGAGCGAACTCTGACCGACGAGAAACTCGAAACTCTTAAACAACTTCTAACTTATGGGTCAAAAAAGGAAGTAAGAGAGACCAAAGGCACGTTTGTTTTAGCAGTACCTCGACCCGGAACAATCTCTCCTTGGTCTTCAAAGGCGACTAATATTGCAATAAATTGCGGATTGAATGAGGTTAATCGGTTGGAAAGAGGCGTAAGTTGGTACTTGCAAGATGAAGCAGGAGACGAACTCACGTCCGAAGATATTCGAAAGCTGCTGCCTTTATTACACGATAAAATGATGGAAGTGATCTTTTTTGATTTACAAAATGCGGAAGTTTTATTTGAAGCGCATCAACCTAAAGAGCTGACTCGAGTAGATATTATTGACGGTGGAAGAAATGCTTTGGTAAAAGCTAATACGAATTTAGGGTTGGCCTTGGCTGATGATGAAATTGATTATCTAGTCGATAGATTTACTGATTTAGAGCGAAATCCAACGGATGTAGAGTTAATGATGTTTGCACAAGCAAACTCTGAACATTGCAGACATAAGATATTCAACTCTGAATGGACCATTGATGGCGATAAGAAAGACATAACGTTGTTTAACATGATTCGAAATACCCATAAGGTATCACCTGAAGGAGTGCTATCGGCGTATAGCGATAATGCGGCTGTATTTGCTGGATTCGAACAGCCGAGATTATGGCCAGCGGCTATGAATGAGGAAAATGCCGGTCAGTATCAATACCATATAGAGCCTATCCACGTTTTAATAAAAGTAGAAACTCACAATCATCCGACTGCTATTTCTCCGTTCCCTGGCGCGTCCACTGGTTCGGGAGGCGAAATACGTGATGAAGGTGCGACTGGGCGAGGTGGTAAACCAAAAGCAGGTCTAACAGGCTTTAGTGTTTCTAATCTCGAAATTCCTGGATATGAGCGTCCTTGGGAAATTAAATACGGAAAGCCCGGTCGAATTGTTTCGGCTTTTGACATTATGATCGAAGGACCTTTAGGTGGAGCAGCTTTTAATAATGAATTCGGTCGACCAAATTTGTGTGGTTATTTTAGAACTTATCAGCAATCAGTCGCTTTCGATTTTGGGACACAGATTCGTGGTTATCATAAACCAATCATGATTGCGGGAGGAATGGGCAATATAAGAGACCAACATGTGCAAAAAGCAGCTATTAATCCTGGATATCACGTCATTGTTCTAGGTGGTCCAGCAATGTTAATAGGATTAGGCGGCGGCGCAGCGTCATCAATGGCGTCCGGAAGTAGCCATGAGCAACTCGATTTTGCCTCTGTTCAGCGTGAAAACCCTGAGATGGAACGACGCTGTCAGGAAGTAATCGACCATTGTTGGTCCATGGGCGAAAAAAACCCGATTGCATTTATACACGATATTGGTGCGGGTGGGTTATCGAATGCAGTACCAGAATTAGTTCACGACGGAGGAAGGGGAGGTTCATTTGAATTACGCCGAGTCCCTAATGATGAGCCAGGCATGAGTCCAGTTGAAATCTGGTGCAACGAATCACAAGAGCGATACATGCTCGCAATCGCACCAGAAAATAAAGAGATCTTTGAAAATATTTGTCAAAGAGAACGATGTCCTTTTGCGATTCTTGGAGAAGCTTTAGAAGAGCAGCATTTAATTTTAAATGACGAGCACTTTGACAACAATCCGGTCGATATACCCATGGATGTTTTATTTGGAAAAGCACCCAAAATGCACCGCGATGTTAAAAGTGCAAAAGTGATTAAAAGCCACTTAAATATAGAAGCGGATATCGATGAAGCCGTTAATCGAGTTCTGAGTCTTCCAGCGGTTGCTGATAAGACATTTTTAATCACTATCGGCGATCGAACAGTCGGAGGATTATCGCACCGTGATCAAATGGTAGGTCCGTGGCAAGTTCCCGTTGCTGATTGTGCTGTAACTGCATCAAGCTTGAGTTCCTACACTGGGGAAGCCATGGCGATGGGTGAGCGAACACCTATTGCTAACTTGAATTATGGCGCATCAGCGAGAATGGCTGTCGCTGAATCGGTGACCAATATTGCTGCCAGTTACATAGAGGATATTAGTAAAATCAAATTATCAGCGAATTGGATGGCGGCCTGTGGTGCAGAAGGTGAAGATGCCGGTCTTTATGAAGCGGTTCATGCTATTGGCATGGAATTGTGTCCAGATTTAGGAATCGCGATTCCTGTTGGTAAAGATTCAATGTCAATGCAGACCGCTTGGCAAGATGGTGAAGAAGCTAAGAACGTTGTGGCTCCACTTTCGTTAATAATCACAGCTTTTGCACCCGTTTCTGATATTCGCAAAACCCTGACTCCTCAAATTCAGACCAATATTGATAGCGAGTTGATTTTGATTGACCTTGGTGAGGGTAAAAATCGACTTGGCGCGTCAGCGCTAGCTCAAGTATTTAACCAGTTAGGTGACGAGCCAGCTGATGTAAATTCTGCGGAAAAATTGAAACAATTTTTCTCAGCGATGCAGTTGATGAATAAGCAAGGGCTTATCCATGCATACCATGATCGTTCAGATGGTGGTCTTTTAGCAACATTGACTGAAATGGCCTTCGCAGGGCATTGTGGATTAAATATCGATCTTTCTACCTTATCTGATGATGCACTTTCAGTATTGTTTAATGAAGAAATTGGATGTGTTATTCAAGTTGAAAAATCGAAAGTATCTCAAGTATTCGATATTTTAAAGCAATATGCTCTAGATTCCATTAGTCATCAAGTTGGAGTGTTGTCGGATACTAAGCAGATTACTATTGTGCATACAGAAACAGTGTGGCTTGAACGAGAACTGCGAGATTTAAGGGCTATTTGGTCTGAAACGAGTTATCAAATGCAGTCGATGCGAGATAATACGGAATGTGCAGAACAAGAAAAAGTATCGAGATTAGATAATAATGACCCGGGGATAATACCTCATTTGACATTCGATCCGAGTGAAGACATCTGTATACCTTTCTCTTCAGTCTCGGACAAGCCGAAAGTTGCGATATTAAGAGAGCAAGGGGTTAATAGCCATTTAGAAATGGCTGCTGTGTTCATAAAAGCTGGGTTCAATGCGATTGATGTCCATATGAGTGACTTGATGAGCGAGCGTGTGGATTTAGCTGATTTCAAGGGATTAGTCGCCTGTGGTGGGTTCTCTTACGGTGATGTTTTGGGAGCGGGAGAAGGTTGGGCAAAATCAATTTTGTTTAACCCTAAAATGAAGACAATGTTTGCAACATTCTTTGCAAATGAAAATACATTTTCTTTAGGTATTTGTAATGGCTGTCAAATGATGTCTAACTTACGATCCATCATACCGGGTAGTGAGCATTGGCCTCATTTTGTGAGAAATCGCTCTGAACAGTTCGAAGCGAGATTTTCAATGGTTGAAGTCGCTAAAACACCGTCTATTTTCATGCAAGGGATGGAAGGTTCTAGGATACCGGTCGCCGTTTCACATGCGGAAGGTAGAGCTGAATTTCAATCGAATGAGTTAGCGGCTATCACTCATAATTCTGGATTAGTTACTGCTCGATTTATTGATAATTATGGAGACGTGGCTGAATTATATCCTGCTAATCCTAATGGTTCGCCTAACGGTACGGCGGGTTTAACCACAACAGATGGCCGAGTAACAATTATGATGCCCCATCCAGAGCGAGTCGCTCGTACTGTTCAAAACTCTTACGCAGTACCAGAGTGGGAAGAAGACGGACCATGGACTCGAATGTTCAGGAATGCGCGAGTTTGGGTTGGTTAAGAGTCTGGGTTGATTAAAAAGTTGACTCATGCCTGAGTGACTAAAAACGGAGCTATTCGACAGAAATTGCTCCGTTTAATTTTTGCTGTTTAGATTCAACTTAGCCCACTAGTCAATGGTTGTTTTAACCTTAACCCTCGAGCCGGCACTACCAATTATGGCATTTGAATCGATGATCCCGGCTGTCCTGGAACAACTATCTTAGAGGCTTGCTCTCGTTGGTACTCTTGGATTTCTTTCATCGTTTGTTCCATTGATTCCTTCGCTGCGTCCCCGAAGGCTTCAATCGCACCTTGTAAGTTGTCTGCTTTAAGCTCAAAATTTAATGGCAGGGCACCGCCTGGAGTCATCACTTGAGTTTGACCGAAGTAACTCACTTCACGGTTTGAGTCAACTTCACCAGTGGTTAGTACGGGTGTTAACACTCTAATGCTGCCGATTTTTTGATCTGAATAGACTTCTTCTTTAACCAATGAAGTAGCATCTATTTTTATTTCTGGAAGTTGTTGATTCACAATATTGTCTCGTTCGATAATTGAATTGAGGTATTATAAATCACCTCTTCGAGATTAGCACAGGAAGTTTAACCTCGATTTTGCCCTTCGTGGAAGATGCAGTAATTTTTACTCTAAGAATACTTAATAAATGAATAAACAAATTGAAGATGCGATTTCGACAGGTTGGTTTGTCTATATGATTAAGTCGACTGATAATAAACTATACACAGGTATAACGACGGATGTTTGTCGCCGTTGGACTGAACATAGCGGCGACTCTACAATTAAAGGTGCGAAGTTTTTTAGAGGGAGAAAACCAGAATTTCTTTGTTACGTCAGTCAATATCCCAGTCGTTCAGAGGCAACTAAGCAAGAAATATCGATTAAAAAATTATCGAAATTAAAAAAAATTCAATTATTACAATCAGATGAGAACCAAGCCTTGAAATACCAAGGCAAACTGCCATTAGAGAAAATAGAGAATGGTTGAACAAGCACTTAAGTTAATTACTGAAATACAGCATTCGCTCATACAGGAATATGCTTTCCTAGATCAATGGAACGTCAAGTTGGATAATGCCAAGAAACGCGCTGGTATTTGTCGATTGTCGGAAAGAGAAATATCAATAAGTTTACAACACATATTAAATAACGATATACAAACGGTTGAAGACACTATTTTGCACGAGTTTGCGCATGCGATTGCTTATCAAGTCTATAAAGAAACTGGACACGGTCATTATTGGAAACTAGTCGCAAGGAAGATCGGTGCGACACCTAAAGCAAGTGGAAAATTTGAATTGCCTAGTGCTCCTTGGCTGTTAGTCCATGTTTGTAATGAGTCTGCTAATATTTATCCAATTGCAGAGCGGTTTAGAAGAAATAAAAAAATCAGAAATTATCACCTTTCCGGTAGGCCGGAAACAAAGGGTGAATTATTCTTTGTAGCACAAACTGATTTTAATCAATATAAACACGGACTGCTCGATAAGAGCAGACTCGTGCTCGTACAATAAAATATCCCATAAACTCTACGCTGCAACTAAGGCAGTTTGCAATGCTAATGGTCTTCTTGCTGGATTCTGTTCATTTGAGTACAGCTTTATTTCATTAATTTCCTGCATGATAGCGTTCGCTTTTGCCAGAACTACGCTGCCTTGTTCGGTGATTCCAGCTAAATTCTTACCATTACGCTCAAAAATCTTGATCCCAAGCTCTTCCTCTAACAATCGGAGTTGCTTACTCACACCAGGCTGAGAAGTGTACAGCCTCTCTGAAGCTTGAGTGATATTAAGACCGTTATCAGCAATGGCTAATATAAATCTGAGTTGTTGTAATTTCATTGTTCTTTTCCTGTCGAGTTAGTGTTTAGTTATTAAATTTAAGGTAAAAAAAAACCACCGAGCTTTTGGGCTGGGTGGTTTCTTTTGAATTTTGTTGTTAACGAAATTCTTTAGAACACCACCCGTTTACTATGTTTAATCGAAATGCGCGCTTGTTTAAACATAGAGAAACACCAAGCACAGACGAGCGTCAGCATGAGATAACTCATTGCTTTCGCCGGTTTGTTAAAGGTGTTAAATGTGGAGTTCATTAGTATTATCTGTTTTCTATTGTGCGTAAACTTAAGCTATTTATAGCACGCAGTATTTTTGATGGTCAAGTAAAACTTATATAACAATCGGTTATAAGGACTATTTCATAACAAATAATTATTCGTTATTGCTGTAACGAGTACTGTATTCTGCTTGCTTTTATTGATATCTACTGTCTAAGAGGATGTTAAAAAGTGAATTATCGAGTTGCAATTGCGGGCGCGACAGGGGCCGTTGGTCAAGAAATCATTCGGTTGTTAGATTTGAGAAAGTTTCCTGTGGAAAAATTGAGCTTATTTGGCTCTTCACGTTCTGCCGGTAAAAAGCTCTCGACCGGTTACGGAGAAATTGAAGTAGAAGAGTTTTCAGAAGATAAACTTGACCGTCTCGACTACATATTTTTTGCTACAAGCGGAGAGCACAGCAAAATATATGCACCAATCGCAGCAGCAAAAGGTGCAATAGTCATTGATAATAGTAGTGCATTTCGATTAAACGATTCGGTACCTCTAGTGGTTCCAGAAGTTAATAGTGCGGCATTGAAGTCTCATCAAGGTATTATTGCTAATCCCAATTGCTCAACGATACAAATGGTTATTGCGCTAAACCCGATTCATAAAATATCGAGACTGAAACGTATCGTCGTTTCGACTTACCAAGCAGTTTCAGGGGCAGGCCAGGCCGCCATTAGTGAGCTTAACACTCAAACATCAGATATTCTGTCAGGTAACAGTCCAACGATTAAAAACTTTACAAAGCAAATCGCATTCAACGTTATTCCGCATATTGATGTATTCCAAGATAATGGTTATACCAAAGAAGAAATGAAAATGGTGGATGAGACACTAAAGATTCTTGGTGATTCAAAAATTAGAATAGCCGCAAACTGTGTTCGAGTCCCCGTTATTCGCGCTCATTCTGAAGCCATAAATATAGAGACTGAAGGTTATGTCGGAGTTGACAAAGCGAGAGAGGTTTTGAACAAGTCAACCGGGATTACTGTTATCGATGAGCATGTGGATGGCGGTTATCCAACTCCTGCGGAAGTGAGCGAAAGAATGGATACCTATGTGGGCAGAATAAGAGAAGATATTTCTTGTGATAATGGATTGGCACTATGGGTGGTTGCGGACCAGTTATGGAAAGGAGCTGCGCTTAATGCTATTCAAATAGCAGAGTGTCTCATCGAGCAGAATCAAAACGGGTAACACAAAAGAATGAAAGTACTTAAATTCGGCGGCACGTCTATTGGTAATCCCGAGAGAATGAGAAAGGTTGCAGATATTGCTCATCAACAAGGGCAAGTTTTAGTCGTTCTGTCTGCAGTATCTGGTACTACTGATGCACTCTATTCGATTTTTACTTCGATAAGAGAGCGAAATATTGAACAAGCCGAGGCGACTACTCGTGTTTTAATGGACACCTACAAAGATTACATCGGGCTGCTATTAGAGACAGAAGAATATCAAAAGCAAGCAGCATCATTTGTCCAAACGCAATTACAGGATGTTTTGGATAATGTGCGTCAGCGTTTTGTCAGTTCACTTGAGTTTCATCTGCTGGCCAAAGGAGAAATAATCTCAACCGAGTTATTTCATTTGTTGCTGCAAGAACAACAACGAAATAGCCGCTTGCTTTTAGCACTCGATTTCTTAAAGCTTGATCAAGATTCAAGACCTGATGAACCTTTTCTTGAAATTAAACTCAATAGTATATTGTCAGAATCTAAAGATACACAGATTGTTGTTACTCAAGGATTTATTTGTCGAAGTGCTTTTGGGGAAGTTTCGAATCTCAAACGAGGAGGTAGCGATTATTCGGCTTCATTATTTGCGGCGGCCATTAAAAGTGAGGAACTGCAAATTTGGACTGATATTGATGGCATGCATAACAACGATCCACGTTTTGTCGAAAATACTTATCCAATTCGCGAGTTATCCTTTGATGAAGCTGCGGAGCTAGCTTATTTTGGTGCAAAAATACTACATCCGGCTAGCATCAAGCCAGCGCGAAGAAATAGCATCCCTGTAAGACTATTGAATACGCTGTCACCGAATTCCTTAGGTACTAAGATTTCGTATCCCACCGAAAGAGCAAAAGTTAAAGCCGTTGCTGCTAAGAGCGGTATCACTGCGATAAAAATACGTTCAAGTGAAATGTTACAAGCACAAGGTTTTTTAAGAAGAATATTTGAAGTGTTCGAGCTTTATCATACCTCTATCGATATGGTGACTACCTCAGAAGTCGCTGTGTCGGTGACGATTGATGACGATAAATACCTCGACAGGATAGTTCAGACATTAAGTGAGTTTGGTAATGTTGAGGTCGATATAGATTTATCGATTGTGAGTGTTGTGGGAGAATATCTAATCGAGAATCACTCGATAACGACGCAAGTTATTTCGTCGCTTAAGGATGTGGCAATACGAATGATTTCGTTTGGTGGTAGCCCACACAATATTTCTTTATTGGTGTCTGAAAAATCAAAAGTCGAAGCGTTGAATGCTCTCCAACGAGGGCTTTTTAATGTTTGATTTAGCGACGATTGAAAAGTTTAGAGAAAAAGAAACTCCGTTCTACCATTATGATCTTGAGCTTCTTAGAGAAACACTTGCAGAGGTAAAGCGTTTAGAACAAAAATATGACTTTGAAGTTCATTATGCTGTTAAAGCCAATAGTAATGCGAGGATTTTGAAAGAAATATCCAGATTAGGCTTCGGTGCAGATTGTGTAAGTGGAAATGAAATTAAAGCTTCACTAGAAAATGGTTTTGATTCGCACAAAATATTATTTGCTGGTGTCGGAAAAAGCGATAAAGAAATTCGTTATGCGTTAGATACTGAAATAAGTGCATTTAATTGTGAATCAATACAAGAGATCCAAGTGATAGAGCAAATTGCAGCCGCAAGAAACAAGCAAGCTGAAATTGCGATTAGAATTAACCCTAATGTTGATGCAAAGACTCACAAGTATATTACGACGGGATTAGATGAGAACAAGTTTGGAGTGAATCAAGCAGAGCTCTCTAATGTATTAGAAGTGGTAGAACAATGTCCGAACATTCAGTTGACTGGGTTACACTTTCACATCGGTTCACAGATAACTGATATGAATGTATTTAAAGGCTTGTGTATTAGAGTCAATGAAATACAGCACTGGTTTTTCGACCGAGGCGTTCAAATTAAACACTTGAACTTGGGCGGTGGTTTGGGTATCGATTACGCTAACCCTGATGTTTGTAGAATTCCCGATTTTGAAACTTATTTTGCTATATTTAGCGAGTTCTTAGATATAAGGCACGATCAAAAAATACACTTTGAGCTTGGTCGCTCAATTATTGCTCAGTGCGGAAATCTGATTAGTCGAGCGCTATACATCAAGAATGGTATTAATACTAATTTCGTCATTTTGGACGCAGGTATGACAGAGCTAATGAGGCCCGCTTTGTATCAAAGCTATCACCAGATTGATAATCTAACCAGTTGTAAGCCGGATAACAATTATGATGTAGTAGGTCCCATTTGTGAGTCCAGTGATTGTTTTGGAAAAGGAGTTAAGTTACCAACGACTGAAAGGGGGGACCTTATCGCGATCCGATCAGCGGGAGCTTATGGAGAAGTTATGACTTCAAAATATAACTTAAGAGATCAAAATCCACCCTTGTATATTGAATAATGAACTTCACTCTATTTTATTGAAATACTAATCTAACCGACCTCGCTATCCAATCGAGCTTGAAACCGGCTGAGAGGTTATCAATAACTCGATTGGATATCGTGACTTTATCTATCTTCTTCAACTAAAATATTGGGCTTCAATAACAAATAACCAATTCATTAGAGTGATGGCAGCTCAACAGCACCCGCAAATTGATTGAATTTTCCCGAATCAATCAGGCCAATTATTCCTTCAATATCACTTGCCATGTACCGGTCCTTTTTATAAAACTCAGCTTTTGTTCTAATAATATTTATAGCTTTTATTCCTGAAGGCGATGACTTAAGAGGTGAACGTAATTCAACACCTTGTGCCGCGCAGAGTAATTCAACAGCAACTATGCCAGCCAGATTGTCGACTAACTCGTTAAGTTTGCACGCCGCAAAGGTGGCCATGCTAACATGGTCTTCTTGATTTGCTGATGTTGGTAGACTGTCGACAGACGCAGGATGTGCCAAAGTTTTATTCTCACTTGCTAAGGCTGCGGCAGTAACCTGAGCGATCATAAATCCAGAATTAACGCCACTGTCGTTAACTAGAAATGGTGGTAGTTGGCTTAAGTGCCTATCGAGTAATAAAGCGATTCGTCGTTCGCTAATAGCGCCAATTTCGGAAGCGGCAATTGCTAGAGAGTCTGCTGCTAATGCGACGGGCTCTGCGTGAAAATTTCCACCTGATATGATATCGCCTGAATCCGAAAAAACCAACGGGTTGTCAGAAACAGCGTTTGCTTCAATAAGCAAAATGCTTGATTGAAATTTAAGTTGGTCAAGTATCGCCCCCATCACCTGAGGTTGGCAACGCAGCGAGTAGGGATCTTGTACTTTTTCGCAATCAACATGAGAGTGCAGCAATTCGCTACCGCCCAAAAACTCGCGATAAGCTTTAGCGGCAAGACATTGTCCAAGATGACCTCGCGCTTGATGAATTCGATCGTCAAAAGGAGCAATACTACCGAGCGCTGCATCGACAGATAAGCAACCAGCAACAATTGCCGCAGCATAATTATTTTCAGCTTTAAACAATCCGGACAGGGCTATTGCTGTCGAAGCTTGGGTTCCGTTGAGTAACGCTAATCCTTCTTTTGCAGCCAGTGCAGTCACTTCAATTCCTTCCGCAAGCAATGCGTCTTTCGCTGTGACTCGCTCACCTTTATAAAAGACTTCGCCGACACCTAATAGCATACAACTCATATGAGCGAGTGGGGCAAGATCACCGGACGCGCCAACGGACCCTTTTTTAGGTATGACTGGAAAAATATCTTTATTAATTAATTCAATTAAGGTTTGAACGACTTGTAATCGAATTCCAGAAAAACCTTGCGACAGGCTGCTTATTTTTAGAACCAGTAATAACCGACAAATATTCTTATTAAGTGCTTTGCCAATACCGGCGGCATGAGATAACACTAAACTTTCTTGCAATAATTGTAGCTTATCATCAGGAATGCTGGTTGAAGCAAGTAATCCGAATCCTGTGTTGATTCCATAGACTGTTCTTTTTTCTTCAATGACTTGCTGTACTGTTTTCGCTGATTGGTTGATTGCGTTAAAACTCGATTGTTCAAGTTCAAACTCAAGCTCATTTTCAAAAATAAAACGGCAGTCTCTTAAAGTAAGCTGACCGGGTTTGATGATGAATTTAGGCATAATATTTCCTCGTACTTTTATACTTCATGCTAGTTGGTATTAGCTCAAGCTTAATCTTTTAACATGGGAAGGTTTAATTCATTTTCTTTGGCACATTTTTGTGCTAATTCGTATCCGGCATCAGCATGGCGCATAACACCTGTTGCCGGATCATTCCATAATACGCGTTCAATCCGCGCGTCAGCTTCTTTAGTTCCGTCGCAGCAAATAACGATTCCAGAATGCTGTGAATATCCCATGCCAACACCACCACCATGGTGGAGGGATACCCAGGTAGCACCACCGGCAACATTTAACATTGCATTCAGCAACGGCCAGTCGGACACGGCATCTGAACCGTCCATCATGCTTTCAGTTTCTCGATTTGGACTTGCAACGGAGCCTGAGTCTAAATGATCTCGTCCTATAACCACTGGTGCTTTTAACTCGCCATTTCTGACCATTTCATTAAAGGCTAAACCAAGCTTGTGTCGAATTCCTAACCCGACCCAGCAAATTCTAGCGGGCAAACCTTGAAAGTTAATGCGTTCTTTGGCCATATCTAACCAGTTGTGAAGATGAGGGTCATCAGCAACGATTTCTTTGACCTTTTGGTCTGTCTGATAAATATCTTCGGCATCGCCGGATAGTGCAACCCATCTAAACGGACCGACACCGCGAC
>JAHRVB010000083.1 GCA_019090895.1 Kangiellaceae bacterium | reverse complement strand
TTATCAATGATGATTATTAATTTAGTGCAAAAATTTTCGGTAAGCATAGGAAAGGCGAATGTCGACCATGGAGTTAGTAACCAAATTATGATCAAACATCTAGAAAATTCTGATAAAGAAGTAGCAATGGAAATATATAGAGTTTTTCAAAGCTCTTACAAGATCGAGGCTGATCTGATTGGTGTTGACAACTTTCCGCCTTTATCACGAACAAGAGAAGATATAGCTCATTCAGAAACGTCGTTTTACGGTTTCTTTGAAAACAATAGTCTCGCTTCCGTAATCGAAATTATGGTTGAAAATAATCAGTTAAGAATTTACAGTCTTACAGTAGATCCAAATCACTTCAGAAAAGGCATCGCTGGAAAAGTGATAAATTACGTCTTAGATAGTTTTGAATACAATGATGCGACTGTAGAAACTGCCGTTGTGAATGAACCGGCAATTAAATTATATAGAAAACATGGTTTTGTTGAGTTTAAACGGTGGACACCGTCTCATGGTATTAAAAAACTGGCAATGGCGGTTAAGCACAAAGTCAAAGAAACACGATGAATCTCTGTGCTACATATATCTGCATATCTGACTTATGCCAAACCGACTAGAACTAAATATTATTAGTAAGCTAAACCTAAAAGCTTCGACGCTTGAGTTCTAGCGTAAATAACGATAGTCTTGAATCTACAGTTGTTATATACCGATCTAATCAAATACTCTTTTTCATTTTAAAAAAGAGCCAATATCTTAAAGGACTAAGAATGAAACTATTTTTGCCTCTCTCTTTTTTACTCTTAACTTTGAACTGTACTGCCGCCGTAACGGAGTGGATCGATTTTAATCTTGAAGGTGGTCATGTGAAAATACCAGCCAAAGTTGCTGGAATCGATACTTTCGCAATTCTGGATACCGGCGCCCAAGTTAATGCCATTAATAAAGCATTTATCAATAAGCACAATCTCTCTTTTAGTAAAGGAAGAAAAATCAGAGTGAAAGGAGTCTTTGGTATTGAAAATAAGACAACTTATAATCGAGTTCCAGTTAGTTTCTTTGGGATCGAAACTAAACTCAATAACACGACTGAAATTAGCTTAGGCCATCACACTAATGGTCTTTTATTAGGGAGTGGTTTTTTCGATAAGTTCGTAGTTCAATTGGATTATCCAAATAGCAAAATGCGCATAATCAGTAAAGATTCTATTGATGTTCGAAAATTTGAAAATATTAAGATAGAGAGTCAAAAAGGAACTGGTATGCCTATCGTTAAAGTGGGTTTGCCAAACGATAGACATATTTGGCTTCTGTTTGATACTGGAAATTCTGGTGGGATGCTTGTGGACCGTAAAGTTGCCAGAAGTATGGGGTGGTTAAAAGGGCAACAGACAGAAAAATCAATTTCGAGTGGTGCCAATTCAATGGCCGTCACAGAGAGCTTTACAATACCATTACTCAAGTTTGGCCCCGTAGAGCTAGAAAACGTTCTTGTAACTATTCCTGCCGAAGGAGAACGGTCTTATTTAGGCAGTCAATATCAAAAAACTGGTTCTAGAATTAAAGGTCGGAAAGTTCAGGGTATAATAGGATACGATGTTCTTAAACATTTTTTAGTCACCATTGATTACAAAGGCGGACACGCTCATGTCGGATTTCCCGAAGAGTCATAATAAGGAATTGACCATTCTTATGTATCGTTCAGAAAATACTAATTTTCACTTTCTAAAGCATTCTCTATAGAAAAGGACCTGAAAAGGTCCTGAAAGGGATAACTCCAACAACAAAGCCTTCTGATTCACTTTCATCTATCCAACCTAAAATCGCTTTTTGTGATTTGATTCTCAAAACTTACGGTCCTAAATTCAAATATAATCAGCTACTTAAGGAAATGTAGCTGCTACTAGTAAGTCTGTGTTTATTTCAGCGCGTAAGTAATGTTTAAAAAAGACTCGAAATCATAGATATTCGCTTATTTTCTACTATAATTATTGAACACATCTTTTCGACGTTCAGAGCGATGAGTTGTATCGTGGTCGTCGGTCTCTAGTAGTGCTTGCAGTCGCTTAAATGAATTCAAGTGAGTTGTAAGATTTGAGTTAAGTTAACTTAACTTATCTTATCTTATCTTATCTGTTGGGTGTACTGCATATGTTCGATTTCCTCTCTATAGATAAAAACACTCAAAAACTTCTTTTCTCTACAATTCTCATTATTTCACTGCCTTTGTCTGCCGAAGATAAAATAGAAAGCGAATTTAAAGAGCTTATGGAACTTTCTCTTGAAGAACTCTTAAACGTTAGAATAAGCGTAGCATCTAACTTCAAAGAAACCCAACTAGAAACGTCGGCTTCGAGCGAAGTGATATCTAAGGCTCAATGGCAACAATTGGGTGCAAACACGATATTTGACGCTATTGGCCACCTACCTAGCATAATGACACATGATGTACCTTGGGGAGGAACAGGTATCGCCATTAGAGGTTATTCATCTCCAGCCTCTGTCAGTGGAATCGCTGTTTCGCTTGACGGTGTGCCACTCAATAATATTTTTACAGGTAGCGCATTGTACGAAGCCAGAAGTTTAAGTTTGCAGTCGCTAAACCGAATAGAGCTAATTCGAGGTCCAGGATCTTCGCTGTATGGCTCAGATGCTTTCCATGGTGTGTTATCTCTACACTCCTATGAATCTGGTAAAGACCAGTCAATCTTGAGGACTAAGTGGAATAGTGAAGGGGTTAAACAATTAAGTTTTAATCATTCTAAAGACTTCGGCAATGGCTACAAGTTTAATGCTAGCTTTTCTGGAGCGGATCAGCCTAAGCAAGATATCCCATTTTCTTTTACAGACCCAGCAACTTCGGAAACTATTATCTCCGATCGTGATAATAACTACGATTCTTATATGGGGATCCTTAAATTAAAGGTTGAACACACTGATAAATTTAGTAGTAGTTACGGCATTTATGTACTCGGTAGTGATACGTTCGAAGGTGTAGGCCCTGGACAAAGCCAAAGCCCATTTGGGAGTGTATTAGGTGAGCAAGATAAAACCGTTGGCTCAGAAGACAGAGTTATTGTAAAAATTGATTTTAATTTGGCCTTAGATAATGATTATGAGCTCGATGGAAAGTCCTACTATTGGCGGCTTGAAAGAGATGCTATTACAGATGTTACGGCATTAGGGCTTGCTGGAATCAACGCAATACAGAAGCAAGATGAACGCGGTATTGATATTACTTTAAAGCAAACTAAGAACGACTGGAACACTCAATGGGCCGTAGGAGTGGGCTATGAAAAAGCTAAATTAGTGGATAGTAGCGTCGCATTGGTTATCGGATTGACCAATGAACGACTAACTCCTCTGGCAGAGCAGCAAGAATCTGGTTTTAATCGCGATGTAACGAGTCTATTTTTTGAGACTAAAACAAAACTGATTGATGAACAGCTTACGTTGCAAACCGGGGCGCGAATCGATCGGTATAAGGGTTTTGGTAATCAAACTTCTCCACACTTAGGATTGGTCTATTCAACCGATGAAAGCTCGGCTATTAAATTAGTGTATGGTGAAGCTTTTAAGGCGCCAACTGCTGGCGAAATTTCGGGCGGGGCTCAACGGATGCCAATCCTGATCTACGACCTGAAGAAATTAAAACCACAGAGTTTGTTTACTTAATCGATACTGGAAGCTACTTATTCAACCTTACTTTATTTCAGAGTGATTGGACTGATGGAATTGCACAAGTGCCCAGCGGTAACCCTGTACTGCCAGCTATCTGGGAAAATATTAATAGTAATAAATCCCGTGGTGCTGAAATAACCTATAGAGGTAGCTTGGAAAATTGGCAATGGGACTTCAGCGCTTCATATGTTGATAGTAAAGCTGTTACCACTCGAGGCGATATTGATTACGTTGTATTTCCTAAACAAATTTACAATATTAATATCGGTTACCTGTTTAAAGAACAGGGCATAGACGTGTATATTATTAATCGAGTCCACAGAAATGTTAAGGAAGGTCCCACGCTTCTTTCATTTAACCCTAATGTGCCTGACTTTGTGCCAAATCCTGCCGATTTAAAAGACTATTGGAATACTGATGTAACCCTTAACTACAACCAAGAAAATCTAAATGTACAACTGGGCGTGCATAATATTTTTGATAAAGAAAATATCTTACCCTCAGTTTGGAGTAGCGAAAACGGACTCAATCAACTAGGACGAACCGTTAGTCTTTCACTAGAATGGCGTTTCTAAAATAGCAAAGTCGCTTAGACGCCTTGTTCAAATTATTATTTGCTGCTTCTCTTTCCTAATAGCTCTAATCTTCACTTTATTCTAAAGTAGAACAACCTTGATCGGCCATCGAAACCACCCTTGAGTTTGTAATGAAATAAATGTAGTGTTAGCTAGCAGCTCGATGATCAATTTAGTCGCTTCATACTGTATTGAAACTGAGTCGGTGTATTTCTATTTAGTTATAGTCTTAGACCAAGAATAAATAATTGATAACAAAGAATAGGGCAGGGAACTCTTAATGAAATCTTTATCAGAATGTATGGAAACTTATCAACAACAACTCCAGCAAGGCGATATTCAAATCGCTTATTCTGGTCTAATGAAATACCTCACGGGACTTAGAAACCATCTAAAGGCACAGCATCCTGACTTTTATGTTTCTGGTAATTTCTATCAAGGTTATTTGGATTTTAGTTATTTTTCTTTTACGCCCCCTAAGCTAAAGCAACGAAGATTGAGAATAGCGATAGTATTGATTCACAAAACACTTGCGTTTAAGGTTAGGCTAGGCGGTTTAAATAAAACGGTACAAGCAAGTTATTGGGATAAAGTTTCATCGAGTGGATGGGATAAATACACCGTACCAGAATCTATTAGCGGAAAAGACTATATCGTTGAGTCCCAATTGGTCGAAAGTCCAAATTTTAATGACCTAGAAAAACTGACCAAACAGCTAGAGAAAGGAGTTTTGGAGTTTGTTGATGATATTGAAGCACTTATTTTAGAGCTATAAAGAGAAAGCCAGAACCCTTGGAACAACATTTATAATTTCACTAAATATCGAAAAGTAGGTTAATATTCTTCAATTATTGAAATTAGATAGCGCAAAAGAAAAATCATGAAACCGACATTATTAAAGTTCGAACTAATAGTCCTTTTTCTAATATTTACCTCATTTATCTCCTTGATTTCGGCGAAAGAGAATAATTCACCTTACCTGTATGTGCTCGGTGTCGCTCAAGATGCAGGCTATCCGCAGGCGGGTTGTTATCAAAAGCACTGTTTGCCCGGTTGGGAAGATACTAGACTTCGGCGCGGTGCCGTCTCGCTCGGACTAATTGCTCCTAATTCTGGCAATAAGTACATGTTTGAAGCTACACCCAATTTCCCAGAACAACTCTATCAATTGGAAAAGGAAGCGCCGAGTAGTCGTTTTCAACTGACTGGCATTTTCCTAACTCATGCACATATTGGGCATTACGCAGGACTGATGTTTTTAGGGCATGAAGCCATGGGTGCGTCCAAAGTACCAGTTTATGCCATGCCACGAATGACGACGTTTTTAAAAGATAATGGTCCATGGGAACAACTGGTTAATTACAAGAACATCGTTTTAATGGAATTGAACCATAACCAACCTACCAGAATGGATGAGATTAAAGTGACGCCATTTCTTGTACCTCATCGAGATGAATATTCGGAAACTGTCGGATACAAAATAGAAGGACCCAATAAATCAGCGATATTTATACCGGATATTAATAAATGGACCGAATGGAAAACGGATATCGCCGCGTTAATTAAGTCCGTTGACTATGCGTTACTTGATGCAGCCTTTTATGCTGACGGCGAATTGCCAGGCCGAGATATGTCAAAGATTCCACATCCGTTTGTTGTCGAAACAATGGCTGCATTACAGGGGCTTTCTATGAGAGAACGCGATAAAGTGTGGTTTATACACATGAATCATACTAACCCGTTACTTAGGACGAATAGTTCCGAGAGTCAACGTGTGGAATCTCAAGGTTATAATATCGCAAAGGAAGGTATAAAGTTGAAGCTGTAGCAAGAAAAAGCAAAAGACAGAATAATTATTGAGTTACTAAAACTTATTTTTGGTAAATGACGACCTAGATAATGAGCTATAAGAAGATATAACGAAATTACCAGAACTAAAAATCAGAAATACGAAGCCAAGGAGTAGGAATGAAGCGGATATCATTTATCTCTTCAAAGTTATGCAAAGCAGGTTATTTGTTCAAAGAGATCGAAGAGTACAGGTAAATTTGAGTCGGCAGTTTGCCCGTTTAAGTCGAAGAGTCTCATTCAGCCCCCTATTTCCCAATATGTTAGTCGAGAGCTCTATGAAATAGTTCATTAAGTGAGTCATAGTTAAAATACTTACCTAATTCAGAGCTTCTATATTCTTCCAGCCTTTCCAGCTCAGAAACAATAAACTCATTAATAACCGGAACCGCTGGTGCTATTTCCTTCTCAAGCGCTAGCTTTTTCCGTGCGATCAATTCTGTTATAGCGCATTCAAGCTCACTTCCTGCATCGATTAGTTTTCTCAATTTATCAAATTCAATGGGCGCAGGCGTACCTTCTTTTTCCATCCATAGAATAGACAGTAAAGGTCTCAGTACATAAAAGTATTTTTTAAGCGGAACCATTGGTTTTCGCAAATAACCGCGATAGTTGGTTTTAGCCATATTACGATAATGATAAATCCCTTTTTCTATAGCGTAATTCGTTGCTAAAATCTTTCTAGCGGTTGCAGAAAAAACGCCATCATCACGATAGATAATCGAAGAATGCAACCATTCAACAAATGAAGGGTTGGATTTCTTAAATAGTCTTAGAGCCTTGCGAACATCCCAGCCACTAATATCAATCTCATCAATGATTGGATATTCGATAACATCCCGCTTTTCTTCTAGATTGACCGCAACATACCAATCTTTTGGATGGGCATAGATAAAGCGAACATCATAGTCACTATTTGGTGAAGCAAAGCCCCAAGCTCTGCTTCCTGATTCAACTGCATATAGAACTTTGACGTCATGCTCTTTCTCGACGGCATCTATTCTGAGCTGTATTTCTTGTTCAATTTCCTTTGATATCATTTTTTCCATTTTAGTTTTCTCATTTATGTGTAACTTAGTATGGTGCTACTAACTCTTGCATTACTTCCGAATTAAAATCATGGACTAATTCAGGTGTACTAATTTTTCCTAAATCGTTTTTAGGGGCTTTATAAATACAGCCATTTTCTGACCATAATAAATCACTCTTATATACCTCACACCACTCCCAATTATCTTTAGATATTTTTGCTCCATCAAAAGTTAATAGGTGGCTTTCCCAAAATGAAGGGGCACCGCTTGGAGTTGAAGTTGTCCAATGGTGCCATAATTTTTCGACGATATTATTCTTACCGAGTATCTTTCTAAATTTAAAGTGCTCTTGGGTTTTATCTGCGAGTTCCCAGCCATTTCTAATTAGTCTGGCTGGATAGACTCCATTTTTTAAAACTTCCCGATCAGATTTTAATCCAGTTAACTTACTCGCTCGAAATTCATTGTAAGATTCTGAGCCGTCGTTAAGCATGTAATTAGAATTATTGTTAAGCAAACCTCCACCATAGCCGCCTACATTGCGCCAAAGCGAAAGAGCTTTCAACCAAGGGGCTTTCGAAATTACCGTATTAGACTCGCCTTTTTTAATAGCTGAATAGATAAGGTGTTTGCCATCTGGAGAAATATCTGAACAATATTCATAGATTCTTCCTTTTAGCCATTGATAACTTTTTATTTCATTGCTTTTAAGGTTCCAGGTGAAAAGGCCAACTTGTTTCACTGGTCCTCGTCTGATAACAATTGCTTTATCCGACTTAGTTGGAATTAAAACGAAGTTTTTTGCGGTAACCATATTTGTCATTTATAAGCTTCTCTATCTTTCGTATGTAGCCTTTTCACATACCCTTGTTTATCTAACTGATACACATCTAAATCGTTCGCTATAAACAAATTACCTGAATAATTTTGTCTAGCTTCATTTTCGATATCAAAAATAGAATCCGGTTTGTCTCTGTCCGGCTGATAACGTGCGCTAAAGTGCGTTAATATTAAATTTTTCAGCTTACTAGACTCGGCAAATTCAGCTACAGTCTTGGCACAGCTGTGTTGTGGGCCTGGGCCTACTTTTTCTGCTATTTTCTTGGTATAAGTCGCTTCATGCACGACAAGGCTTGCATTGGTAGATTCTTCCATAATCAAATCTGGCGTATCATTATCACCACAAATGATGACTTTCCTAGGCGCTTTATTTTCCAAATAACAATCTTCAGCTTTTAGCTCTTTGCCTTCATCCAAGACTATTGATTCACCTGTTTGTAGTTTTCCCCATAACGGTCCACGAGGAACACCCAAAGAATCCAATTTATCAGTGTCGAGTTTCTTACTGATATTTCTTTCTACAAAAGTGTAGCCAAAGCTAGGGACTCTATGTGATAGCTCTACCTGATTAATATCAAACTCTTCAAACTCCATAGGAGAATCTAGTTCTTCAACCGCCACAAAGTTAAGTTCATAACTTAAATGAATATCTGTTGTTTTTATGACTGCAGAAATAAACTCCTTAATTCCCTTCGGAGCGATTATAGTCATTGGCTCAGTTCTACCAGACATGGCGGTCGTCGCTAATAGTCCTGGCAATCCATAACAGTGATCACCGTGAACATGAGTAATACAAATCGCTCGTAAATGCTTGAGCGATAAATTGGTGTTCAACAATTGATGTTGAGTGCCTTCACCACAATCTACTAGATACCAAAATTTGCTAGCTTGCTTTCGTAACGCAAGCCCACTCACATTGCGTAGCTTTGTAGGAACTCCTGATGACGTTCCTAAGAATGTTAGTTCCATAATACTTTTCTTCTGTTTACTGCTTAATCAATCTTAATGTGATATGTCTTAAAAACATGTAGCAATAAGTTCGATAGATTATTTAAACCATTTTTAAATAAAAATAATCGTGTTTCGAGAAAAGTGTCTCTAATCTCTATTATTTTTACTTCAGTCGGCTGTATGCCGGATTTGTTGAAATCCATGCTCCATTTATCTAGTTCTTTTACCAAGTGCTTTAAGAAGTTTTTCTTCCAAAATTCTTCTTTCTTGGCTAATGAAAGTAAAAGACCAACTCTGTCCCATTTACTTATTTTTCTGCAAGAGCGAATTATAGTAGCAAATGCTTCATCATTGATTTTTGAACTTATTATGCTCATAAGATCTTCAGCAATGAACATATAAGCCACACTTTCCAGTATGCCTGCTGAGGTTTTTCTCACAGTCAAAGAGCTATCGACAATTGTTTTAATTAGTACATCTTTTAGCTGCTCGTATTCTAATTGATACAAGGTCAATAAAGCCTGTTTACGAATGCTAGGGTGTTTGCTTTCTAAGTAACTTATTATTACATTCGTTTGTTCAGATAGCTTGAGTTCCCCAATGGCCCATATAGCGCACCTTAATTTGGCAACATTGTTGTTAGCTAGCTCTTTAATGTAGAACTTATCCAATGAATATTGTCTTTTTTTCAAAAATGCAATTGCTAAACTTCTTATATCATGATGCTTGTCCAAAAGTAATTTCTCAGCCAAATCGGCAGCATTTTGGCTTATTCCTCCTAATAAGAGTTGAGCCGCTTTCCTTCTTACCGGCATATATCTGTCTTTTATAACTGTATTAAGTAAACGGACCAAATATCCTTGTTCTACCTGCTTGAATAGCTCCGCACCTTTTAATCTGACAATATTATGCTTGCTACGTTGAGTTAGCCTAATAATACTCTCAATTCCTAATAGCTTATGCTTGATTAATAACCTAGCACACATCAAGGCAACGACTTCCTTACCGCTCTCTATTCCAGCTTTAAGTTCTTCTATGTATTCTGAAGTACCTAGATAACTTTCTAACGCTTTGATAATTGGAGCAGACTTCACTCTTCTGCAATTCTTAAGGTGGTATATTTCAGGCAACACCTCAATTATTAGCTTGGTGTTCTCAGGTTGTAGCATATTCAAAAAAGAGTCTTTTGCTGCCATTCTAACCTGTGGAACCCAGTCGTTAGTTCTAATTATTATTGCCTTTATTGAGCCGATACGGTTGAAATTACAGAGCTTTTTGACTGCTGATTCTCTTCTATACCCACAATAATCTTGGCTTCTTATAATTAGGCTCTCAAGTTGCCAATCATCAAGAATTTCGTCAGATGCGCTTTCTTCACTATTCATAATATTTTTTTTTAGTTAGATAAGAGGAGTAAAACTCCTCTTATCTGTTTTAGCTTGGCACATTACCTGTAATCTTAACCATATCCTTCATTACACCTTCTAGTCCATTGTAAACGGTCATATGATCAATCTTACCTGTAACTCTCTCCAATACTTCCAATTCTTTTAGACGCATTAGAGTTGCATTGCCTTCCATCACTTTAGCTGTGTTATGCAAAGATCGAGTAGCTTGTGTTTCTTCGCGTCGTTTGATCAAGTTTGCTTCTGCCGCTTTTTGCGCTTCCACAACTTGATTCAGTATGCTCTTCATATCACCAGGCAAAATAATATCTTTCACGCCAACATCCAATACTTCTAAACCATAAGTCAGTGCTTTTGCTTTAATCTGGCTTTCAACAACTTGATTGACTATATCCTTATCTTCCAAGATAGAATCAAGGGTTCGAGTACCAACCACTTCGCGAAGCGCTAGCTGAAATTCTCGGTATAAGAACTCAGTGTGGTTCTTCAGCAAAGTAGCAACCTTTTCAGTATCTACGATACGGTAACTTGCTGATAAATTGATTCGCAAACTCACTCTGTCTTTAGTCAAGATTTCCTGACCACTCACTTCCATGGTTTGTAAACGGCAATCTAGTCGTACAACTTCGATATTTCGGTTGAAACGCCAGTAACCGTAGTTACCAGGCTTTAGCAAACTTTCCAATTTACCATTTACTTTCAATAGGCCAACATGATTATCGGGCACTTCAATGTAGTAGGTTGAGTTAACCCCTGTGGCGTAAATCGCACTACCTTTACTTCGCACCAAAGCAGCCAGCAACCTCTTGTCGACAGCAAAGTTTTCACTGATATCAATGACCTTTACTTCAACCTTTACCGCTAAGTTCCAATACATCTTAAAAGTATTTGGCGCTAACACATCTACTAGCTTTCCATCAAAGTAAACTAATCCAACCTGGTTTTCTTTGATATCAAGACTTATCACTTGCTCGCCAAGTAATTCTTGGTATGCAGTTATTAAGAATCTACCTAAGTAGTGATTTAACTCAGCTTTAGTAATGTCGTATCTAAAAGCCGTTACATTACCTGTTAAATCGAATAGTCGATATTCCCCAGGATTCAAAATCTTTTCAAATCTGTTCTTGCGAAATAGCAGTACTCGTTCGTTATCTGCTACATTTATTTTTTTCATTCCTAGCATCTTTTCACTCCTTTTATATCTGTGCTAATTAGCACAAAAATGATGCTGTCATTTTTAATGACGGGCTTCCTGCAACTAATTGGCAGTCAATAATTGAAACAGGGGGGAGGTTTGATGATTGGACAGTAATATTAAAGTTTTCTGTGAACCCTCAAAATCGAAACATGAGGGAACTCATTTATCATTAATGCTCAAGTCTTCATCAAGCTTCGCACCTATTTGACCCATATTGATTGGTCATCAGTTGCTGAGTTAACTCTGGTTTCAGTTGAAGTTCAAATGCAACTCCAAACGTTTTCCTAAGCTTACCCAGAAGCCCTATGTTTACTCTCTAGGGAGTCGAACCCCAACCCTTCGGTTATCCAGCCGTTGTGAAAGAACGGAGTCGATTTTCAGTCGACGGTTACTTAGGTCGGAATCGAACCGACTACCAATAGAATCAATTTCTACTGCTCTACCAATTGAGCTACAAAGTAGTTTGGTGTCTAGAAC
>JAHRVB010000082.1 GCA_019090895.1 Kangiellaceae bacterium | reverse complement strand
TCCATGTCGGAATGTGGCGCAGCCTGGTAGCGCACTTGTTCGGGGTACAAGTGGTCGGAGGTTCAAATCCTCTCATTCCGACCAATTTTTAATTAGTATGGTTTCGAGTTTCAGATGCGAGCAGCAGACTAATTTTAGCACTTCCTTTTTGTTATTTAGTCGTTCGTTTAAAATTCTACAAATGAAATCAATTTTATTGTCACATCGATGTCATGTCGAATTGTACTAAAACTGTTAGACTTAGACTCAGGTTATCGAATTCCAATTATTTTTGTCGGAGAACAAAAAATGAGAGAGTTACTTGTAATAGCAGATCAGAACGCAGATACCAATCCTGCATTTATTCATGCACTAGAAATCGCTAAGAATACCGGCGCTAAAATTGAATTTGTTGGTTTTGTCCATGCGGCTGGAGTTGATAGTTCTGAAATCCTCACTCAAAGTGAAAAAAGAAAAGTTCACCATAAATTTATCGATGAAAAACAAGCACAGATAGATGCTTTTTTAAATACCCTCGATCTATCCGGAGTTAAGGTGAATTCAGATGTTGTCTGGGAGCGTTCTTTTGAACGCTGGGTAACTGATCGATGTAATCAAAAGTCATTTGATTTAATATTTAAAACTAGTCATCGTTCTGAATCGACGACTCATGTTCCTTCTGATTGGCAGCTAATGCGACATTGTCCGGATCCAGTTATGATTGTCGGAAGCAAAGCATGGAAAGATGGCGGCAAAATATTAGCTGCTCTAGATTTGGGCTCTAGTAGTGAGGAAGCGTTGAAATTGAATGAAGAGATCCTACGATATTCGTTTGTGCTAGCTGAAGCAACTAACAGCCAAGTACACGCTTGTTATTCTATATCAATGCCATCAGCGTTAGCTGATTTAGACTTCTTCGATGCAGTGGGTTATGAAAAGAAAATGAAAGAATCTATCGATCCAATTATTTCTAGGTTAATAGATCAAGGGGGATTAAATAAAGACACCCTGCATTTAGTTTCAGGTAAACCAGCGATGGAGATTTTGAGAATTTCCGATAAGATTGATGCCGATGTTGTGGTGATGGGCAACAAGACTAGAGTTAGTCTTCGCGGACGAATACTGGGTAATACGGCTAGAAATATATTAGGAAAGGTTACCGCAGATGTTGTGGTAGTCAAATAAAAACGAGTTAATAATTGTTCAATAAAAAGCGCCGAAGGGCGCTTTTTTCATTTATAACGTTGATAAATTTTGAGCTTATAGGACTATGAAAAGAAAACAGCTAGCTGACATTGACATCGAACAGGTTCTTGGCTTGATTGTACACAGCTATAATAACCATCTAGCCAGTATCAACGGTTTTTCAGAGTTGGCGACGTTACATACCACAGAGACTCAAGTTGAAAAACTATTAAATAATGTCATTCATTCAGGGGAGAAGGCATCGCATTTTAGTAAGACTATTCTCGCTAGTATTAGTCGACTTCAACTTGAATTAGAAGTCGTTACAATATCGCAACTGATGCAAAATTTGAAATCGTTAGAACAATTAACACATCTAAAATATGCTGATACCGAACACATCCAATTCGGAAATGAGAATGATGTTCTCAGTAATTCACAGTTCTTGAAAAATGCAACAGTGCTAACTGATATTAATTGGTTCATAGAGAGCTTTGTTGAAATGTTAGATTTTTTAAATCACCTCTCATCCAGGAATGAAGAAATCAAAGAAATTACTCTAACCGTATGTCAGCCAATTATTAAAGACCAACTTAGTCTCATTTTAAATTGCGATTCAGCAATGCTTCAATCGCATGAAGAAGAACCATTGTTTGACTTATTCTATTCTAGCCGAACTCTGTTCGCGACCTCTGGTATCGGACTTGCGAAAGCAAAGGGGTTTTTTGTTCAAACTGGTGCCACACTTAAATGGAGAGCCGGCGGGGGATTTGAAATTAAAATACCAATTGAGAAGTCTATCCTTTAATTGTATTGGTAGCGATTACATATTCTACGTCTAACTGTTGCTTTATAATCGACGAGTCTCATCAGCATTCGATTATATTGACTGCGAGTCCGCCACGTGATGTTTCCTTGTATTTCGTTTTCATATCTCGACCTGTTTCACGCATAGTCTTTATCACTTTATCCAGTGACACCTTATGGTCCCCATCGCCTTGCAATGCGAGTCGTGATGCATTAATTGCTTTCACTGCACCCATTGCATTGCGTTCAATACAAGGAACTTGAACAAGTCCTCCGACTGGATCACAGGTTAATCCCAAATTATGTTCCATACCAATTTCAGCCGCACATTCTACCTGGGACGGTGAACCTCCTAATGCTTCCGTAAGTCCTGCTGCAGCCATAGAACATGCGACGCCAACTTCGCCTTGGCAACCCACTTCAGCACCAGAGATCGACGCATTCAATTTATATAAAATTCCTATAGCCGCGGCGGCTAATAGAAATCTGCGCACAGGTTCTTGATCTTTGGGCTGATAATAATTGGTGTAGTATTTCAAAACCGCTGGAATAATTCCCGCGGCACCATTCGTAGGCGCAGTAACAACTCGGCCTCCTGCGGCGTTTTCCTCATTGACAGCTAAGGCGTATAAATTAACCCAATCCATAGCGCAAAGAGGATCATTAGTCTCATTTCGATTTTTAAGACGACGATACAGTGCCGGTGCTCTGCGTCGAAGTTTTAATCCCCCTTTAAGAACACCTTCTGTTTGGGTCCCTTTGTCGATACATTGACTCATAGTCGCCCAAATATTATCTAAACCAGCGTAGATATCGGCATCGGAACGCCAAGTTCTTTCATTTTCTAACATGATACTGCTAATGCATTTACCAGAAGTCTTTGCAATAGCTAACAGTTGTTCACCGGATTGGAAATCGTACGGGAGTTCTAAATGCAATTCTTCAATTGGTTTTTGCTCTGTGTTGTCACCGATGACAAAGCCTCCTCCTACAGAGTAATAGGTCTTCTCTAGCAGTAAGCTTTTATCTTGATCAAATGCACTAAATTTCATTCCATTTGCATGGCCAGGTAAGGTTTTTTTTCGATGAAATATAATATCGGTCTTTTCATTAAAGCTCAGATTTGCAATGCCGCAAAGTTTTAAAGAAGAAGTCGTTCTAATTCGTTTGAGTTTTTCTGGTACGCTATCCGTTTCGATCTCGTCAGGTTTTTCACCCTCAAAGCCGAGCAAAATAGCAACATCGCTACCATGACCTTTTCCTGTATGGCCGAGGGACCCAAAAAGTTCGGCTTTCACAGAAAAGACAGGTAGCTTTTTATTTTCAAGCTTATTAGCAAACATTCGGGCAGCACGCATTGGCCCCACTGTATGTGAACTAGAAGGACCTATCCCAACGGTAAATAAATCAAACACTGAAACAGCCATAGGCTTCTCCTTAATTGAAGCACCGCTAATTTGAAAATACATTAAAGGGAGCTAGATGGCACTTTGGGTACCGATTTCTGTGATTCTTCGGTTCGGGTAAAAAAACAATGTAAACCCTCTCAAAAGTTATTCGTTAAGTCTTTCACTCAGTCGAATAATCATTTGAGCGGTCGCTCCCCAAACTCGGTAGTTATTGTACTGTATAACAAAGTATGAAAAGGTTTGTCCACTGAGTTGATGGTTTACAATCTGGTGGTTATCTGGGTTAATAGCAAACTGCAGCGGAATTGAAAATGCTTCAACCACTTCGTTTTCATCGATTCTAAGCTGGTAATCATTGCTAACAATACCGATATAGGGAGTGACTCTATACTGACTTATCGTCGATTGTTGAGGTAATCTCCCAATTACTTCGATCTGATCTTCCTTAAGTCCGATCTCCTCAACGGTTTCTCTGATCGCTGTTGTTTTAAGATTGAGGTCTTTTTTCTCAAAGCGGCCGCCTGGAAAACTGATTTCGCCAGCGTGATGTTTTAAGTGGAGCGCTCTTCGCGTTAAAATAACATCCCATCCTTTGTTGGACTGGTTATAAACCAATGGAATCAGTACACCTGCCTGTTTGAATTCCGTAGCGACAGGCTTTCCAGAAGCTTCCATAAAGGCTTTTAGCCTAATCGCGTCTTGTTGCTCACTGTCGTCTTTCGGATCAATATAATTGACGGATAGTAGCCGCGATTTAATCGTTTCTATATCCATCTTGCTTATTCCTGCCTACTTTTAATATTGACTCTATCAGACTCTGAAATATTTTGATTGGACAATACGGGTAATATCTTATTCAGTTTGTCGAAGGTTTCTTGGTATTCGGATTCTAGTGTCGAGTCCGCGACGAGTCCGCCGCCAGCCCAGCAGTATAAATAGTCGTTTTTAGCAACCAATGTTCGGATACATATATTGGTATCCATTTTGCCATTAAAATCTAAATATCCGATAATACCGCAATAGATTCCTCGTTGGGTGAATTCGAGTTCATCAATTATTTGCATAGCTCTTATTTTTGGTGCACCTGTGATTGAGCCTCCAGGGAGTGTTGTCGCCAAAAGGTCGAAGTTATCTAAACCGCTTTCTAACTTAGATACAACGGTAGATATTAAATGATGAACCGATTCGAATTTATAATGGCCAAATAATTCGGTCACTTGAACACTGTCTTTAGCCGCCGTCTTACTCAAGTCATTACGTAATAAATCGACAATCATTAAATTTTCAGCTTTGTCTTTTTCACTACTTATTAATTGTTCTGCACGCTTTGAATCTTCTTGAGGATCAGAGCTACGAGGAATAGTTCCTTTGATGGGCTGGGTAACTACGATATCCTCGTCACTAGCGATAAATCGTTCGGGCGAAAGACTCAATATTTGAAAATCTTCAAAATTAAGAAAAGCACTAAAAGGAGAGTTGTTCTCTATTGCTAGCTTTTGGTAAACAGGATATATCGGACCGCTGATTTTTGCTGAAAATCGTTGTGCATAGTTAACCTGATAACAGTCACCGGCATAAATATAATTTTTGATTTTGTGAAAGGCGGTTGAATATTGTTCAAAAGTAAGTTCATTTTTAAACTGGTCAATCTTAGTTTGATGACTACTAATGTCTTCGCTGCGATATTCTGTGATAGTGTGGGTGATGAGTTGTTTAATTTCTAACCACTTGGCTTTTTCTAACCCGAAGTTGTAAAGATGAGTGCTCTTTGCACAGTGATCAGTAATTAGAGCCCACTGATAGATCCCCATTTTTAGATAAGGAATATTCAAATCATCAGTGAGGTTCATTGAGTCTTTCTTTTTAGTTGCGTTTGGTTCGTCAGTCAGACAATCTTTTCCAAAATCATAGCTCATATATCCAAGGAGTCCTCCGCTAAAGGGAATCTCTTTATGTTGCGTGTTTTGTCCAGAAGAAGGTTTATATTTTGATAATAGCTCGCGTAAAATTTCGAATGGTTGTTTTGTTGTTATACGACGGTGAGTGTTGTGTTCACTTATATTCAGATGAGAATCTGAGAAAGTGACTTCAGCACTCGGTAAGGCTGTTAATATATCGTGCCTACGGTAAACAGCCTCTGCGGACAGAACATCTTCGTTTATTAGCTCACCGCTATCCAACAACATTGCCCACGGTTGTTTCAGGATCGGTGCAAAAACTTTGTACTTGTTTTTGCTATCGATGTAGGGGAGTGAAATACAGAGCATACTATTGATTCAAGCGGAGCGATAAGCGTCATTCTAACCCATGCTCATCACTGGAAGGAAATGGAGATTATAATTTGTTAGCGGTAAAAGTTATTTTACTTTGTGCTGCTAAACCTGTTTAATCTCCGTTCGCATTCCCAAATCAGCAAATCAAATTGTGTTAGAAATAAACCCCTGTAAACCAGTCTCGCAAACCGTGAAGTTACCCGGGAGCAAATACATCGCCAATCGATTACTGCCTATGTGTGCAGTGGCAACCAGTCCCTCACGGCTAACCAATGTGGTAGATAACAATGATATTCAAGCCGCCATAAAAGGGTTACGAGGCTTAGGTTATCAAATCGAACAGTCCGTAGATGAGTTGCAGATTACTCCTCGAATTAAACCACTTAATAAGCCTGCTTCAATCAATACGTACCATAGTGGCACCTTTTCACGTTTTGTTTGTGCCATCGCTGGTTTGGATTCGGTGGATATCGAAATAAATTGCTCTAATAAAATGGCCACTCGACCAATGCACGAGCTTTTCAGTGCTCTGAACGAACTTGGGGTGTCGGTCGAATCGCCTAACCAGATGTTGCCTGCGTTGATTAGAGGCCCTTTTAAGCTGCGATCATGCCAAGTAGATGCTGGTCGTAGTAGCCAGTTTATTAGTGCGTTGTTAATTGCTGGAGCACGTCTAGAGCAAGGAATAAAAATCAATCTGGTAGGAAAAACCGTTTCAAATAGCTATGTTGATATGACCATTTACTGGTTAAAACAACTTGGAGTGGAGGTCTTGCGACAACCTTTCGGGTTTGAGATAAAGCCAGGCCAAACCATGAATGGAATTCAAACTGTCGTTCCCGGAGACGCCGTTTCGGCATCTTATTTTATGGGGCTCGTTGGAATTGCCGGCGGTGAAATAAAAATAGATTCATTCGACCATCAATCACTGCAGGGAGAGGCTAAATTTTATCAAGTACTCGAAAATATGGGGATGAGCTTCATTAAAGAGGAGGGGGCACTGATCGCCAAATCAAATGGTCAGCTTACAGCGATCACCGTTGATATGGCTGAAATGCCCGATGTAGTACAAACTTTGGCTGTGATGGCATGTTTCGCAAAAGGAACGACTAGAATCAATAATATTGCTCACTTGGCTTTTAAAGAATCTAATCGCATCACTGACACTGCAAATGAACTGATTAAGACCGGTATAAATGTTAAATTTGGCGAAGACTTTCTCGAAATCGAAGGCGGGACTCCACACCAAGCGACGATCGAGACTTATGATGACCATCGTATGGCAATGAGCATGGCACTTCTGGGAGCGCGAACTCAAGGAATTAAAATTATTGATCCTAATGTCGTGGCTAAATCGTTTCCTAGTTACTGGCAGCAAATGGGGTTTTGTGGTTTAACATCTGTGGCCGTGGATTAATTAACATCCCACCAGTTGATAAGGATTGACGATGAGTGAAGATATTGCCTTAGAATTCGATAAAGTTAGGCAAGGCATTGATCAGGTCGACACAGAATTAGTCGAATTAATTGCCAGACGTTTAAAACTAACTGGAGAAGTTGGGCGCTTAAAAGCACAACTGGACTTGCCTCTTTACGTGCCCAGCCGCGAAGCTGAAATCATCGAGAAAAAACGAGAACTAGCGGTAAAACAAGGTGTATCTGCTGATTTGGTTGAAGACGTGATTCGACGAATTATGCGGGACTCTTATGCAACTCAAACGAATACCCGAGCCAAAAATCAACAGTCGCAAAGTCGAAAAATCGTAATTGTTGGTGGTGCGGGACAGTTGGGGAAGATGTTTGTCAATCTATTCACTCAATCTGGCTTCACAGTCTCTGTGATTGAAAAAGAAGATTGGGGCAACGCCGAACCAAAACTAGAAACAGCCGATTTGGTGATGGTGGCCGTACCCATTCGCATAACTGAACAAGTCATTCAAAAGCTGTCTCATCTTCCGAAATCTTGTACGTTAGTTGATATAACAAGTATTAAAGACGAACCGTTGCAAGCGATGTTATCGACTCATGACGGTCCCGTTGTCGGATTACACCCCATGTTTGGACCCGGTATCAAACACCTTGCTAAGCAGACAATTGTTGTATGTCATGGGCGAGAACAACAGTCTTATGGATGGTTAATTGAGCAACTAGAGGTGTGGGGAGCAAAACTTTGTTACGTGGATTCAGGCCAGCATGACCACTTAATGGCCATTATTCAGGTATTACGGCATTTTTCAACCGTCGCTTATGGTTATCATTTAAAACAAGAGAATATCGACTTGGATAAAGTACTCGAATTGAGTTCGCCAATTTATCGGTTAGAGTTAATAATGGTAGGCCGCTTGTTTGCTCAGGACTCGGAACTTTACAGTGACATTGTTTTTTCTAACAAGAAGAATATTCCGATGATAAAACGATTTATAGAAAGAATGTCTACGCTTGTTGAATTATTAGAAAACGAAAATATTGCGGAATTTAACGCATTATTTAAGGACGTATCGAGTTGGTTTGGAGATAATGCAGGGCGCTTTTTGCAAGAGAGTAATTTAATGTTAGCTAAAGCTAATGACTTGCGTAAATAGACTAGATTCAATTGAACCAAACACACATTTAGCATTCACGTGATTGCATTGAGAGAATATTGAGAGAGAACAAAAATGTCAGGAGATAGCATAGGTAAACTTTTCAAAGTGACTAATTGGGGAGAGTCACACGGACCCGCAATTGGTTGCGTAGTTGAAGGATGTCCTGCTGGCTTGGCTCTTTCAGAGGGTGATATTCAACCGTTTCTTGATCGACGAAAGCCAGGGCAAAGTAATTTAGTCACCCAGCGAAATGAATCGGACCAAGTGGAAATTTTATCTGGGGTTTATAAAGGGGTTACGACAGGTACCGCTATCAGTTTGCTGATCAAAAACCAAAATAAGCGTTCCAAAGATTACGACGAATTTGCAAAACTCTATCGACCAAGTCATGCTGATTTTACCTATCAACAAAAGTATAAATTAAGAGACCCCTCGGGAGGGGGGAGAAGTTCAGCTCGAATGACAGCATCAAATGTAGCGGCAGGTGCCATCGCGATTAAAATTCTTGCCCAGCAGAATATTGAAGTCTTGTCTTGGGTTGAAAGTGTCGCTGATATTAAATCTGATATGTCAATCGATGAAGTGTCTCGTGATTTAATTGAAAGCAATACTGTTAGATGCCCAGATAGTATTAAAGCTAAACAAATGGAGACCGCAATTCTTTCCGCAAGAAAAGACGGTGACACACTTGGTGGTGTTATAAGATGTGCGGTAAGGAATATGCCTGTTGGTCTGGGGGAGCCCTTATTCGATAAGTTGGAAGCGGACTTAGCCAAAGCGATGTTATCAATTAATGCCAGCAAAGGATTCGAGTTTGGTTCTGGATTTGAAGGAACAAAGATGAAAGGGAGTAATCACAACGACCTTTTTTATAAAGATGAGGAAAGCGGTAAGATCTTAACCAAAACTAATTACTCTGGCGGCATTCAGGGAGGGATATCAAATGGAATGAATTTGGACTTCCGAGTTGCCTTCAAACCCGTTGCAACGATTATGCAGAAACAAACGACAGTGACCACTGAGGGTAAAGAGATTGAGTATCATGGAAGAGGTAGGCACGACCCATGTGTGCTCCCTAGAGCAGCACCTATTGTGGATGCGATGGCGGCCTTAGTTTTATGTGATCATCACCTTCGATTTAAGGCCTATCAAGATTAACGCGAGGGCGTGCTAGATATAAATAATTGAAAGCACACTTTTTAGAGTGCTTTTCAGTCTGTGAACTATTTTTTCTTTTTAGGAAGTTGAAGACCTAATTGTTCACCGCGCCACCGAGCAAAGTACATTCCCCCAAATAAAAACATACTTGAAAATATAATTTCTAAAGTGATAGGCAAATATTCTTCTAATGCGATAATTAAGCTAGAGAAACCATGGCATAAATAGATTACGGCAATAAAACCCGACCACGCATGGGTATAAGCTTTGCCTTTTAGTAAGCCGAACATTGGAAAAACGAGAGGTATCAACCAGAATAAAGTGACCACTTTATTGGAAAAAATTTCCGATGGAAACCACCATAAATTCCAGATTGGAATTAAAAAAACGAGTCCCCAGTAGCCAATGAGAGTGAGCCGGTGCGCACGTAACATTTTCTCAGTCGGCGGTTCGATGAGTGTTTCAATTGGTGAGTTGTTCTCATTTGAAATGGACATGTACTACTTATTCTCTGTTTAATTTCTGTGCTAGCACTGCAAGGCGTTTTCCTTGAGCAAGTGCTAAAGACTGTTCGCTTTGAGATATTTGATTGTTATTTCCTTCGCCATCCCAGTGAGATACTCCGTAGGGAGTCCCGCCTGATTGGGTTCGAAGTAATTCAACCTCACTGTAAGGTAGACCAACCACTAACATGCCATGATGCAAAAAAGGAATCATCATGCTGAGTAAGGTACTTTCTTGGCCTCCGTGAAGGCTACTCGATGAAGTGAAGAAGCTTACTGGTTTACTGGCTAGTTTTCCGTTCATCCAGCAATTACTCGTTTGGTCAATAAAGTACTTTAGTGGCGCTGCCATATTACCAAATCGTGTGGGGCTACCGACCGCCAATCCTAAACTATTCTCAAGCTCTTCTATAGTCGCGTAACAGTCACCTTCATCTGGGACAACGGACTCCGTCGATTCATTATTGGCTGACACTTTGGGTACTGCACGAATCAACGCTTCGACTCCCTCGCTTTCAATTCCTTTGGCAATTAAATGAGCCAGATCACGAGTTCTTCCACCCGACGAATAATATAGCACTAATAAGTAGCTCATAATTTATTCCGTCTAGAGTAGCTTTAGAATGTTTTCAGGCGGTCTGCCAATTGCTGCTTTTTTATTGCTGAAAACTATTGGGCGTTCGATTAGCTTCGGATTTTTAGACATCAATTCGAACTGTGCTTCAACAGAGAGCGCGTCGTTATCTAGTCCAGCGAGTTTGTACTCAGATTCTTTTTTTCTCATCATTGCTCGTGGAGTTAGATTGAGTAGTGTCGCGATCCTGGCGAGTTCATCTGCGACAGGTGGGTTTTTAAGGTACTCAATGATTTCAAAATCAACATTGTTCTGTTCAAGCAAAGAAAGGGTTTGCCGAGATTTACTGCAACGAGGATTGTGGAGTATTTTAAATTGAGACATGTTTAACCTTCTTAATTCGGTGTTCGTTTGTATTTGCTTATTTGACCATAATACCGTTTATTCTTGATTGGGTTATAGCAAGTGTATTTCCTAATAGGTCAATCACTGCGAACCCAATATCTTGGCGAATACTTGAATCGATGAAGCTTCTTTTCATAAGCTCGCCATTTGAGTAACATAAGCAATATTCAGTGGGGCATTTTAACCTAGCTTAGGGGCTAATACACTATGAAGCAGCAATTGATTTACTGGTACGCATTTTCCAAATACGTAATAAAGCGATTTACACAAGATAAATGCTCTTCAGTTGCCGCAGAACTTACGGTAACAAGTTTATTAGCGTTGGTTCCATTGACTACCGTCGTTTTCTCATTATTAGCACTCATACCTAATTTTCAAGATATGGCTGTCCAGTTACAAGAATTAATGTTTGAGTATTTTGTACCGGCAACAGGAGAGTCCGTGCAAAATTACCTGGCAGAGTTTGTGGGTAAGGCCAAAGGCATGAGCGGATTAGGGTTTATGATGCTACTAGTTACTGCGTTACTAATGATGAAAACGATTGACAGCAGCTTTAATCATATTTGGCAAATCAAAAGCCAAAAATCCGTTGTGAGAACGTTTCTAGTTTACTGGGCTGTATTAACTCTTGGCCCCATATTTTTGGGCACGAGTTTGCTAATCACTTCTTACCTAAAATCACTCCCGTTATTTTCGGATGTCGTCCAGCAGAATAGTGTTTGGATGAGGCTAGGATTACCGATGTTAATGGAGTTGATCGCTTTTGCCTTAATGTTTTACATTATTCCTAACCGAAAAATTATGATGAAGCACGCCGTTATTGCTGCAGTAATAACCGCGCTATTTTTCGAATTTGCCAAATCGGGGTTCGGATTGTTTGTAGAGTATTTTTCGACTTATCAGGTAATTTTTGGCGCACTAGCTACTATTCCATTATTTTTAATTTGGATTTACCTCAGTTGGTCGACCGTTTTATTCGGTGCAGAGATATGTCACGCCTTGTTTTCTTTTGACTCTAATTTTGTTAATCAAAGGAATCATCCATTCGTTCAACTCACCGAATTACTTTCAATTTTGGCGGACAGGCAATTAACAGGGGACACTGTTGATGACGAATTTTTATTCAAAACAGTCAAAGACGGTTCACGCGAATCAAATGTTGAATGGTTGGAAAAGTTGGTTGACGCCGGTATTGTAGTAAAACTACAAAATCAAGCGTATTGTTTGAAGTGGAGCAGGCAAGATATTGATTTTAATATAGTCTACCAAGTAGCTGGTAGTCAGTTACCAGATAAAGAAGCGTTAGAATCTAGTGAGTTGCCACAAACGTTGAAGAATCAAATCATGAACTTGTCAGATGGACTGGAGCAGTCATTGCAATCGAAGCTTTTTCAATAAAATCGAATCTGGCTGGGCTGCCAGGCTAGTGATCTCCGGGTAGACGGACATCATCTAAGTTGACATCAATGATATCGTCTTGGTCGAAACCATCATCGATATCACCTCGTTCGTGAGGAATTGCGGTCCAAGGAATAACGTCCGAGGCATCGTCAAGCACTTCTTCAGCTAATTCGTCCCTCAGCTCGAAGGTTTGATAATAGAACCGATCGATACAAGGTGTTGTTTCTACCTGCATTCTGGGTCTGATTTCTACCGCTTCATCAAGACCTAACATCGCGTATACACGACCGTCCTTATAGGAGCCTTCATGGGTGATAATCGTGGGGGCTTCGCTACCACTCTTTTGATTTGAAAATACCACTAATCCAGGTTGTCCACCCCGTTCATTCTTGCCTTGATGTAGGACTAATCTTACCGGAGCGTATTTACCATCGATATATTCTAGGCCTAACATCGTGCCATTAGACTTGTCTCCAGTATGCCAACGACAAATGGCTAGACGCCAATGTGGTGCTGGTTTGCCATCCATATACTCCCTTAAAAGAGCAATATTACCTAAATCGACGTGGGGCAACAAATACTTAGTGCTTTGTAAACCAATACCGCCATTACTGACATTGATCGCATCCCAATTGAGGTGTTCAGTTGATTCAATTTGGCTTAAACTAACTAATTCTGCAGATGTCAGTAATTTCGTTTTGTTTTGGGAGCTCTTTCCAAGTACACGGATAATATCGGTTAATCCCCAGACGACGTCAATTTTGGATATTATTGGATATCGTCGAGATGAACGCTCAATCCTTTCACTCCAATGATCATTAACTCTTTCCCAAAGATATTTAGCAGTCGAATGTTTAATCGATTTATGGAAAGACTGGTCTGTTAATAACCTTTTTTCTTCTAAGGTTTCGAGGTCAAAACTAATTTGTTTGAGCAATTCTGCCGTCAGTAAAAGTCGGATTTTCGGATCTTCAGGGTCATCCAGCTCGCTGGTTACAAAATTAGGTTTATTCTCACTGGTTATATCAATGATAAAACACTCGTGTTGTTGGAATTCGTCTGGATTTTCTGAAATGCGGGCCAAATGGACCCAAAAATGCAAGTAGTGAAATAAATACCAGTGCTCGCCTTTATCCAAATGGTAAGGATCTGCAAGTGCAAGCAAACAGTTTCTAATATAATTCTGTTCAATGGTTGGTAAACAATAGGTATTTTCAGTGTTTAAACTCGTATCCAGTAAGTTATCTTTACCCGCAAATGCATATAATGAGTTAATTTCTCGCCACAAATAAATCGGTACTGGTGCGTAAATTTCATATTGCTCCAGTAACATCAAGCCAAGGTAATAAACTGCAAAGCCTGAGGCTCTTACTCGATGTTTGTTCTTACCCCATAGCTGTCGCTTGTTTTGCGAGTCAGTAACAATTATTTTGTGAGCAAAAGCCATCTCTCGAGTAAATATCTGTAATTTTTCTATATTCCCTTGATGATCTGGCTTCTTAATAGCAAGTCGATTAACTCTAGGGCGAAAATAATCATGAATTAGGGTATATATTTCATCAAACGAAGAGACGAGTTCAGTCCGTAATTTGAATGGAAGTTCCGTTCTGTTAAGGCTAGAGATAGCTCGGGTTATTTCCGGAAGTGTTTTAGTCATGTCCGCTAGCGGTAATGAGCGGAGCCATTCAGATAACTTGGTTGGATCTGTTTCCACCAATATATGCTGTCCTTCCTGCTGGGAAGGAATTGTGAGTTTTATGCTATCCATGTTTTGCTGGAGCTCTATTTACTGCTTTCCGTAGAAAACTTCTTTATCTGAGGTACAATTAGCAATAATTTTGAAAATGATTCTTAATCGCTGAGAAAAACTGACACGACTATGAATAAGTGAAATAACGGCAGATTACTTTCATTCCAAAATTATTGCCAGAACACTAATATTGAGTTACTTAATTAGCAACTTCACAGTAAAATATCAACGCGTGCTATTTATTATAGTCAACATTTAACGGCGTCATTGGCTTCGTTATTATTTAATTACTATTTAATGCCAACAATATGAAAACTATACCATATTTTAGAATATTATTACTATTTTTGCTATGTGTTACAAGCCAGTCTTGTAATAATTCGCCCGATTTCTATTTATTGGATAGAACCGCTAAATCATTAGATGATTATCGAGGTAAGTGGGTAATCATTAATTTTTGGGCAGAATGGTGTGCGCCGTGCCAAAAAGAAGTCCCAGAATTAAATCAGTTGTTTGAACAACGTAGTCAGATGAACATGGAAATCATCGGTATCAGCTATGATCCACTGCCAACGGGAGAAATAGTTAGTATTGTGAATAGATGGAATATTAGATATCCAGTAATGGTCAGTGAACCAAGTCCCATATTGCCATTTAGCCTTCCCATAAGTTTACCCAGTAACTATATTATTGATCCTAAAGGGAAACTAGTCGCTAAAATGCAGGGAGAGCAAACTTACGATTCCGTTACCAAGTTACTGAATTCTCTCAAGAAAAAAACTAATCAAAGTCAGTGAAATGTCGACTAGTCTAGGTTTATATCTCAAAACTTGGGCTAGTATAAATTGGATATGTTCGGAACAAGCTTGACGAATATACAGTATCGAGTAAAAAGGTGACTTTTAGTCAGTCAGAATTGCAATTTTGAGCTATTACTTATTAGTAGTGGTAAATTTACGATATTCCGAACGTGTATATTTACTCGTTTTCTTTCGCGTGAAACGATAGTGTTTGAACCGACCAATTTAATAAATGACAGATAATTATATAATATGAAATTCAGTTCTCTAACGATAAAAAAATCGCTGCTCAAAATAACAAAGCTTGTAGTTCTCTGGGCATGTTTATATGCGCCGGCAGCCTATTCACAAGAAGTACAAGAACAGCCGGAGCCGGTATCAGAGCAAACAAAACCAACATCAAAGATATTCGACCTTCAACTCGACGAGGAAGAGGACTCTGAAGATGAAAGCACGGATTCAGAAGAAATCAACGGGACAGAACCCGAAGAAGAGGCACAAGTCGTTGATAATAGAACGACAGCAGAAAAACTAGAAGACCTTAAAGGAGAAGTTTTAGCGGTAAATCGTGATCTTTTTATTCTGGAAGAAGATTTACTCTTTCCTGCTTCAACTCAGCTTGCCACCTATTTTTCTATCGATATAGGCTATTTTTTTGAACTTGATAATATCAAAGTAAAAATTGATGATGAGCAGGTGACTCATCACTTGTATACCATTAAGGACGTCAATGCGCTCAAACGTGGAGCTATTCAAAAGTTGCACTTGGATAATATAAGCACTGGAGAACATGAATTGGTTGCTATTTTAATTGGTACTGGTCCGAAGAAAAGAGAGTACCGCAGAGCTGTATCGTTTAAGTTCGAAAAAGGAACTGAGGCAAAAGCTTTGGAAATTCAACTCAGAGACGACATAGGAAAACTTCAGCCTAAGCTCAATGTTGTTGAATGGTAGGGGTTTGTTCGTGACCTATTTATACCCTAAAATGCGATTTTGCATCCTGCTATTAGTTGGATTATTTTTCCATAACCTTTGTTCCGCTGAACTAGCCGAACAAGAAAGGGAAGACCTCAAAAAACCTGCTCATTTACAAGATTTAGCCTACGGCGAAATATTGTATGACTACTACCGAGGCGACGAAATTAGCGCTCTCACTCATATCCTGATTGCTCAGAAAAAAAACAATCTCCCTAATCATACTAATAGTGCAGAACTGCTTTCTGGAGTGATCTATTTAAATCTTGGAATGCTCAGTAAAGCTCAAACTATATTCAATCGACTGTTAACCAAAGAAGACTTAAAGAACGAGTTATTGGCAAAACTCGAGTTTTACCTCGCGAAACTTCATTATAAGCAACGGGACTTTGCCGATGCTAAACGACGTCTCACAGGTGTATACGATGTATTAGAAGTAGAATTAAAAGATCAAAGCCTAATTATGTTAAGTAACATCGCATTGTATGATAAAGATCTGGAAACAGCTCGAAGCTGGTTGGGTCAAATCAGTGAAGATTCGGAATTGTTAGCCTATAGCAGATATAACTTGGGCATTTTATGGTTAACTAGTGGAGACATAACAAATTCGCTTCCGTATTTGGAGAAAGTCTATACCACCATTGAACCTACAGACGTTCAGCGAACACTCCAAGACAAAGCGAAAGTAGCACTCGGATTTCATTATCTGAAAAGTAAAGATTTCGATACTGCACGAAAGTACTTTTTAGGTGTTCGTTTAGATTCTTCGTATACCAATAAAGCACTGCTGGGTATGGGATGGACCTATGTTGAGAACCAACAATACGAAAAAGCACTGAGTCATTGGTTAGAGCTAGCAAATAGAGATATTAGGGATATTGCAGTTCAAGAAGCGCTACTTGCAATACCGTTCGCTTATCAAAAGTTAAAAGCAATGAAACCTGCGTTAGAAAATTATTTAGAGGCTTCGGAATTATTCCAAACACAAATAGAAATGATCACTGAGATTGAGAAACAAGTCAGTGAAGGTCAATTGGTCGAGAGTCTGGTATTGAAATTAATTAAACAAAATGAAATTTCAACTGCTGATGAAAATATTCAAGATTCCAAATTGTTTGGAGACGAATATGATTACTATTTATATGAATTGCTAGCACAGAATCATTTTAATGAAGGATTTAGAAACTACCAAAAATTAGGGCGACTGGCACTTATGTTAGATCACTGGGAGCAACAATTACCCATGTTCAGCGAAATGCTTAATGCAAACCAATTGCGATTTGATGAAAAGATTCCCCAAATAGACGCATATATACAAAAAGACTCTGTCGCCGAATTCGAAAAGTACTATCAGAAAATCCTGCATGACATTTCTGAGGTAGAGCATTTAAGAAGCCTTCATCTAGTAGCATCAGAAGAGCAGTTCGAAATTCATACTCGGCTTTCTCGATTAGAGGAACGGTTAAAAAACATTCCTCATTCAATGATCTCTGCTGAACAAAGAGAGAAAACCAAGCGAGCTCGAGGCGTACTGGATTGGCAATTGCAGGATAATCTAGCTGAGAAAATTTGGGGTTTAAATAAAGAGAGCACATTAGTTAGTCAATCAATCCTAGAAATGAGAAGCCGAACAGAAAAACTAGCCTCTGCTCGAAGTTATGCGTTAACTCGGTTTGTTGGATATCAGCAATTAATTGATGATGGTGCAGAAAAATTATCGCGCTTGCGGCTAAGCATCAAGGGCCAAGTTGACATTCAGTCCGACTACATAAAACAACAAATTTTAGCTGTATTGAGGAAGAGAAAAGCAACACTGAACCATTTCTTATTGCAGTCAGATTTATCTATCGCTCGACTTCATGAACAAGCGGTGTTTATACCGGAGATCGAAGAATAAATGATATTCAACCAGGAAATAAAACTTCGATTTAAAAAAGCAGTTGGACTAGATATGGTAATCGACACGTGAACATTACACGAACTTTAATTTCGCTTTGTTTAATAATCATTATCTCTTCTTGTGCGAGTCTCAAGTTTATAAATCCATTTGCAGAAATTAAAGTTGAGGACACTGAGCCTAGAGTCACTTTTATTGACAAACGGCAAGTTAAAATAGAACCCTCTGAACTACCTAAGGTTGATCCCACGCTCGTCGTTGCAAGTTATCGGAGACTATTAAGCAGAGGAAGTCCTCAAGTAAAAAAAGAGGCGTTAAGGCGGCTGGCAGATTTAACCATGAAACTTGCTGAGTCAAAGTTGGTGTTAGAAGACGATGCGGATTTATCGGGTTTAAATACGGCAGTTAGAAACGCGACTTTCGCTGAAGCGATTGCTCTTTATGAACAATTGTTATCTGAATTTCCTAGCTATAAAAAAATGGCCGATGTCAAATATCAACTCGCACGTGCACATTCATTAAATCGCGAGCCAGAGCAAGCCCTCGTATTATTAGACCAAATCGCTGTTGAACCTGTAAAAGCTAGTTCTTATGTCGAAAGTCAATTCAGAAGAGGCGAGAGCTATTTTGTTCGCAAGAAATATATGGTGGCGGAGAAGGCTTACTCTGAAGTACTGACTAATGGTAAAGGCACTGATTTCTATGATAAAGCGCTGTACAAACGAGGTTGGTCTCTATTTAAACAAAGTCTGTTTCCTGAAGCTCACGAAGATTTTTTCAACTTATTAGAAAGATTGTATGAGCTGAAAATAGCGTCTGGTAAAACCAGCAGCTTAACGGATGATTTGATCGCCGATACTATGCGAGTTATTAGTTTAGCTTTTTACAATCAAGAAGGCGCATTGTCGGTACAGAACTTTTTTTCTAACAGAGGCGTTCGAGCTTATGAGTCCGAAGTATATCAGGCGTTAGCGCAGCTATATATTGAACAGGAGAGATACCAAGACGCAGCTGATACTTATCTCGGATTCGTTGATAGAAACCCGTTAAATATATATGCACCTGATTTTCATTCTCAAGTCATAGATATCTATAAGAAAGGTGGATTTCCAAGTCTTATATTGCCCTCTAAAGAAAAATATGTCGTTAGCTACGGTAGAAATAGTCAGTTTTGGCAAGTACATAGAGGATCGGTTACGGAAGGAATTAAACCGCAGTTACGTACCCATTTGAACGATATTTCCAAGTTTTACCACGCGCAAGCTCAAAAAAGTGATAATCCCAAAGATTATTTAATTGCGGCTAAATGGTACCAAGAAATTTTGGATACTTTTGAAGAACCACAAATTGATTCTCAATATCGTTTTTCTATGGCTGAAGCACTCATTGAAGGCAAACAATTTGCTCAAGGGGCTAAAGAATTTGAAAAAGTGGCTTATCGTAATAAAAGTTCTATATATTCTCGAGACGCAGGCTACCGAGCATTAGTGGCTTATCAGTTAATAAAATATCCACCTAATGTAACTGCAATTATGAAACTTTCTAAGGTTATTGAAAGTGGCATTCAATTCGTTGACCATTTTCCAAACGATAAAGAAACAGCTGGAATATTATCTAGAATTGCTGAGCAGCAGTTGTCGATTAAAGATATTCCTGCAGCAATTAATACTAGTGAACGACTTTTAACGATGGCTGTACCGCCAAGTAAAAAACAAACCGATAGAGCGCGAATCATTATAGCGAATGGGCTCTTTGACTTAAAACGTTATCAGGAAGCTGAAGTGGCCATTTCAGAACTGTTGCAAAATGTTAAATTATCACGGAAACAATCTGCTAATTTTCATCAGCGACGTGGTGAAGCAATTTACAAGCAAGCAGAACAGCAAAAACAAGGCGGAAAATTAGCAGAAGCCGTTGCATTGTTCTTAAAAGTCGGTGCGCTAGAAGCGAGTTCTTCAGTAGCTGTCAACGCCCATTTTGACGCTGCGACTCTTCTTTTACAAATGAAGCTATGGTCTCGCTCAGCAGAACTTTTTGAATCGTTCAGGAAAAAGCATCCAAAAAATGCACTTTCTAGTGACATTCCAGAAAAGCTAGCACTCATTTATGAAGAGCAAAAAGACTGGAATAGAGCGGCTAAAGAATATCAGTTGCTCGCCGCAAATAATTCCGATCCCGAAGTCGCGCGAGAAGGTTATTGGCATGTTGCCGAACTTTATTCAAAGTCAGGTAGTGAGTCGAAAGCTATAGACTCGTTCAAACACTATGTGTGGACTTATCCTCAACCTTACCTCTTGTCACAAGAGGGGCGATATAAATTGATTGAGTTGTATTCAAAACGCAAAGAGTTGGATAAAGTGACGTTTTGGCGGCAAAAGCTTGTACAGTTTTATGACAAAAATAAAAAGGAAAATAATGCAAGAACTCGATTTCTTGCGGCCGAGTCAAAGTTCATACTCAATGAACCATTTTATGTCCAGTTTGAAAGAATAAAGCTCAATTTGCCATTAGGTAAGTCTTTAAAGAAAAAGAGAGCAGCGATGAATAAGGCTTTGAAAGCCTACGAACAAGTTGCTGGATATCAAGTGGCCCAGTACACGGCAGCCTCAACTCATAAGATCGGACAAATCTATCAAATATTATCCAAAGATCTTATGAGTTCGCAACGACCGAAAGGGCTTGATGAGGATGAGTTAGAGGAATATACATTCTTGTTAGAAGACCAAGCTCTTCCCTTTGAAGACAAGGCGATCGGGCTGTTTGAGATAAATGCAGAGCGAACGAAAGACAATATATATAATCAAGCAGTGCGAGATAGTATCAATGAGCTAAAAAAATTGAAACCCGCGCAATACAATAAATCAGAGCAGTTGGAGGCGATTGAAAATGTTTCATTCTAACAATCTTCAGGGGCTGAAACTCTTGGGAATCATATCATTATTCTCCCTCGCTTCTTGTACTACCTTACCAACGGACGACCGTTCTGATGAACTTGACAGTTCGGATACCGCTAACACAATTAAAAAGTCAGATGCGGGGAGTCAAGAGACCGTATCAGCCGATGGGCTTTCATCAGACCAGAATGGTCTGTTAGCTTTTAGCGGTGTTGATCCGATGAGTGATATTCAGATTAATTCAGAGATCAAGCAAGCGTATACGTCGATAGCGAAGCTTAGTGAGCAAAAGAAATACCAGCAAGCATTAAATCTGCTGCAATCAATTAAAAAGAAGTATCCTCAGCTTTCAGGACCTGACTACCAAGTAGCCAGAATTTATATCAATCAAAATAAATATGATAAAGCGGTTGAGGCGATTGATTTAAGCTTGAACAATAACCCTCGTAATTATTACTCAATCAATTTAAAGGGCATCATACTAAGAGAGTTAGGGCGTTTTGCCGAAGCGAAAGCTGCATATCTGCAAGCGATAGAAATATATCCGCCTTACCCTAATTCGCATCTAAACTTAGGTGTACTCTCGGATATTTATATGCGGGACTTGTCGCTTGCACTTATTCAATACAAGCAGTATCAAGTGTTAACCCAAAACAAAGACAAGAAAGTTGCCAATTGGATTATTGAAATCGAACGTCGAATAAAGGCTGGTGGATAAATGAATCATATAAAATTTTGTTTACAAAAGTTTAATTTTACCGCTTTTATCGTCCTAGTTGGCATGGGATTGAATTCGTCTAAACTGTACTCGGCAGAAATCGAAGAGACCGTTTTGGGGATGAACGTATCGGGTAATAAAGAAGCGCCGAATTTACTCTATATCATTCCGTGGAAGGAAAGCTCAGAACAAGCGAGCCCGCCTGAAATATTTCGTTTAATGGATGAGGTTTATTCAACGGTAGATCCCGACGTCTTTGAAAAAGAGGTTATCTTTTTTGACCAGCTACAAACGGACAAAATAATCATTCCTAAAGAAGACGAGTTATAGCGAGTAGAGTACTCGTTGTGCTTTTGATAGCTCGCAGTTGGACAAGCAGGATACAGTTTACAAAGACATTTTAAGTTCACATGATTTATTGATTGTGCGTTTACTCTGTAGTTGAATATCCGCTTTAGTTTATCTATCCAATTAATTTCAATATAGCTTTTTATTATTGTGAACTTAGTCAACTTTAAATTTAGAAAAAACCGTCTATACTTTATTTTTTAACAACTATTGATGTTGGGATATATTTCTCAATCAAACTAATCAGCCACAGGGGACAACCATGGCATCAGAAGCAACCCAATCAGCATTAAGTTCAGCGGTTGAACAACCAGAACTAGGTATGTATGACACTATTGTGAGCTTTATGCAAAATGGCGGAGAGTTTATGTATATTATACTTTTCGTTTTCATTATTGGCTTGGCCATCGCAATTGAACGTTTTATCTATCTTAGTATTTTAAAAACTAAGAATCGATTAGCTTGGAAGAAACTCTTGCCGATATTAAACCAAGGAAATTTCAGGCAAGCGCTTGAAATGGCAACTAATTCCAATTCGGCTATTGGGCGAATCCTAGCTTATGGGTTGTCTAAAGTTGGTGACGGCCGTCGACATGATGATTTAGAAATGGCGATGGAAGAAGGAATGATGGAGATTTTACCTCGATTAGAGAAAAGAACACCATACCTTGCGACTTTCGCGAATATAGCCACTCTTTTAGGGTTGTTGGGTACTATTATGGGGCTAATCAAAGCATTTACTGCCGTCGCTAACGTTGATCCTTCTGAAAAAGCTAACTTGCTCTCGGCTAGTATTTCAGTTGCGATGAATACAACGGCTTTTGGTTTGATGGCAGCAATCCCTCTCTTATTAATGTTTACTTTTCTACAAACTAAAACAACAGAGATTGTCGATAGTATAGAAATGGCTTCGGTGAAATTTGTAAATATGATTCGTGCAGCACGGCCAAAAGAAGTGAAACCTGCTCCTGCCAGAAGACCTGTCCCAAAAGCAGGCGCTTAGGGAAATTTAGCAGGGCACAAATTAAAGTGCCCAATAAATCGTCGAGAGTGCGGGCATCGATGGAAACGCATTCATCAGACATTTTAGCGAAAACTATATTAGTGAATTAATCAATGTATCGAAATAAATCGAAAAAATTGAAAGAGACAAATGTAGAGTTAAATATTACTGCATTTATGAATTTAATGGTGGTGCTTGTTCCATTTCTATTAATGACAGCTGTTTTTTCTCAAGTATCTATTCTTAATATGAATTTACCAACAGGGGCGGCTGACAATATAGTCTCTGAAGAAGAGCCTCCCAAAGCACTTGAGGTCATTATTAGAACAGAGCGTTTAGATGTCTTGGAGCGTAACTCTGGTTTATTGAAGAGTATTCCCAATATTGAGACGGGATACGATTTCGTTGAGCTCAATTTGTTCTTGCAACAAGTGAAATCTCATCCTGAGTTTAATACTGATACGGGTATCACTCTATTGATGGAAATGGAAACTGAATATGACGCGCTTATACAAACGATGGATGCAGTTCGATTAATCGTTCGCGAAGAAGAGGAATTAGACGGAGAAGGTAATCAAATACATGGTGAATTGTTTCCGAACATCTCCATGGGAGATGCGCCACCAGATGAGCAAGTTAAATCGGGGGGTAAAGAATGAAGAAGTCCTATAAAGCCGTCCGAATGGAGCGCCATCACAAACGAGGTGGGGCATCTGGCTTAAACTTGGTCTCATTGATGGATATATTTACCATTTTGGTGTTCTTCTTGCTAGTTAACTCATCGTCGGTTCAGCAATTGCCGAGCAGCAAAGCGGTCAAGTTACCAGCGTCATCGGCACAACAAATGCCAGAGGAAACGGTGATTTTACTCGTCAATAATGATCAAATACTCGTGCAAGGAAGATTGATCGCCAATGTAAGCGATGTGATAGACATCGAAGGTAATTTTATAAACCCTTTACTTGAAGAAATGAAGATTCAGTCGTTATCCAGTTTTAAAGAAGTTTCTGAAGAAGAGGGATTGGACGTTACGATTATGGGGGACAAGAAAATCCCATATAAATTGTTGAGAAAAATTCTAGCGACGCTAAGTGAAGCTAACTACACCAATATTTCGATGGCTGTCATGAAGAAGTCTGATTCGCAAGCTAATACTACTGAGAATTAAGTAAAACATGGCAAGTTTTCTACAAACATCATTTGATCCTGTATTACCTTGGGAAAAGGATCCTCAGGAAGTTTCTCGATTTCTTAAAATTCTAAGCGCTTGCTTATTATTTGCGATTTTAGTGACGAGCATTGTTCCATTCTTAGAACCTGCAACGTTAGATCGAACGAAACGAACTACGATTCCACCAAGATTGGTAAAAATGGTGCTAGAACAAAAGAAAATTGTTGAGCCTCCTCCTCCGCCGGAAGTAAAAGAAGAAAAAGAGCCAGAAAAAGAGATTGAACCGGAAGAAATAAAAAAGGAAGAAGAGCCTAAACCTGTCGAAAAGAAAACCGCAAAAGAAGTTGCTAAGAAACACATAGCGGTATTTGATGCATTGGCTGATTTGCGCGACATGACGGATGTTGATGATTTAAAGAATAACCAGTCTCTCAGCAACGATACAGGCAAAGCTGCTGCGGTAACTCGATCGTTGATCACCAAAAAAGCGACTCAAGGTAGTGGCGGTATTCGCGTTGCATCGGCAAGCCAGTCATCCGGTGTCGGAACTCTCAGGGGCCAGAATAAAACCAAGGTCACCAGTGATATTGGATCAGCCATAGAAAATACCAAACGCAAAACCAGAGATGGTAGTTCAAAGCGTAGTGACGAAAATATTCAACTTGTTTTTGAGCGGAGTAAACCTGCTATTTTCGCTCTTTATCATAGAGCATTGAGAAAGAACCCAGCACTTCAAGGTCGCGTAGTATTTCGGTTAACAATAGCGCCGAGTGGAAAAGTGACTAAATGTAGTGTTGATTCCACTGAAATTGAAGACAAAGCATTGTTGAAACGGCTTGTAGCGAAAATAAAGCGAGTCAATTTCGGGGCACAAGATGTTGCTATTTGGAACGATACCTATTTGATTAACTTCCTACCTAGCTAAAACAATCGTATGCTAGACAGCGTAGTTTTACTACAGTTAGAAATACTTATCTAATTTACCGCGATTGAATTTTATCCAATCGCGGCGCCTGTTGACAATGATCGTCTAAAAAAATACAGTCCTAAGTTGTTATTAAGAAGAATCAACTCAAACATCAGTACCCAACTGATTTATCAACTTGAGAATTTATACACCATGAAACTATTTGTTTGTATTACTGTGCTATTTTTTACATATTCGAGTGATGCTGATTGGTACGAGCATAGTTTCGATGTCATGGGTACGCGAGCTAAAGTGGAATTTGAAAGCGACTCTAAAAAACTAGCAGCAATGTTGGTCAAGCGAGTCGAGGATGAGATGAATCGCATTGATCAACTGATGAGCCCATTTAAGGAGACCAGTGAACTTTCGAAAATTAATACCATGGCTTTTTCACAACCTGTTGAAATTTCACGAGAAATGTTCTCATTATTGGAAAAGTCTCTCGAGTATTCCAGGTTCACCTCAGGGGCTTTTGATATTACCTTTTCCAGTGTCGGCTACTTGTATGACTATAGACAACATCGAATGCCCTCTAATTCAGATAAGACCCGGTTAAAAGAAAGCATCAATTATCGGAGTATATCGTTGAACGCCAATCAATCCAGTGTTCGATTTTTGGACAAGAATACGAGAATTGACCTTGGTGGAATAGCAAAAGGCCATGCTGTGGACCAGTGCATTGGTATACTTCTTAACCATGGAATCAAGAACGCATTTGTTAATGCCGGTGGTGACAGTCGAGTTATTGGAAAGAAACAAGATCGGCTTTGGTATATCGGTATCAGACATCCAAGGGATGAGGATAAGTTGATCGTTAATCTACCCCTTGAAGAGGTTTCAATTTCTACATCGGGGGATTATGAGCGCTTTTTCATCAAAGATAATGTCCGGTATCATCACATCATTGACCCAAAAACTGGAGACTCTGCGAGGCATACACAAAGTGTGACTATTCTTGCATCAAATTCGGTCGACGCGGACGCGCTTTCGACCAGTATATTTGTTATGGGAGTAGAGGATGGTATGAAGTTAGTTAATCAGATGACATCGGTTTCTGCAATTATTATTGATCAACAGGGAAAAATGATAATTTCCAATGACTTAACCAATGCAAAATAGCTGAAAACAGATCAATAAGGCAACAAAGCAATTAAATTGCTTAAATCAGCGCAATATTTGATGAATAAGGTTGGTAAGCCTAGACAGTTAGATTATTATTCGACATACCTATATATGTTCAGTACCTTGTTTTCATGATTAAAAGCTTAGCTGTATCAATTTTGCTCATTTTTGCTTGTCTCAGTACATTCTTAAATGCAGTTGAAGTAAAAGACTTATATTTGGTTAAGTTGCCTATCGCAGAACAAAGTAAAACGGCTCGTTGGAAAGCATCCCTTTCGGGACTCAAAGAAGTCCTTGTGCGCAAAAGTGGCTCACAAGAGATATTGAGGAGTGAAGAAGTTCGCCAAGCCTACCGGAAAGTCACCAGCTATTTGCAACGTTTTGAATATTCAAGCCAAACAGAAGGTAGCGAGAAAGACTACGAAATATCTCTGTATTTCGAACCAAGGCTAATCGATGGTCTAATACAAGACTCGAGAATGCCGCTTTGGGGCGCTAACCGACCGTTGAATATTATTTGGTTAGCTGTTGAAGAAGATTTTTCCCGTCGTATTATTGTCGATTCTTCGACCGGTCAATCCCAATCGGTGCCTGATCAAGAAAAGAGTATTGATATTCTTATTCAGGAAAACTCTCTACGGAGGGGATTACCAGTGATATTGCCGCTAATGGATCTTGAAGACGAGTTAGTGGTTTCAATGAGTGATATCTGGGGTCGGTTTCCTTCATCGATTCGCCAAGCCTCCGAAAGGTATGCGGCGGACGTCGTTGTATATGGGAGAATGAGTAAATTCGGCGAACTATGGCAAGGGAAATTTGGCGTTATAAATCAGCTGGATGAGGGAGCATTTGAAGTTCAAGGCGAAAGTAAAGAAAAGCTAATTGCTCAAATGATGGACCGATTAGCGGAACGGCTTTGCAGCAAGTACTGCGTGGTCGAAGAAATAGGTATTAAAAATGAGGTTTTAATTGATATCACAGATATCAATAATTTCAGTGAATATAAAGCGGCGCTCGATTATTTATCGAAGTTGTCTTCAGTCAGCAAAGTAGAAGTCGTTTCTATCGAAAAGCTTAATGTATTATTTAAGTTAACGCTGTTGGGGCAAATAAATTCAACGGTTGAAGGCATTAATCTAAGCCAAAAAATGATTACTCATCGTCCACAAAATAAAAATGAAGAAAGTTTGCCAGAACAAGACCCAAAGGGTGAAGAGCTAGAGGTTAGCGCTGACGGGGTTATAGAAATTAATTCAAGTTTAAATCTTGCTACGGACGAAACTGCTGAGATAAGCGGTCAAAATGAGCAAGCGTTTCCAACGGATCAAAATTCTAGTTTAGATACATCAATCGAGTCGAATTCGACAAGTGAAAGTACGCCTGTTGGAGAACAAAATGAATCTGATAAACTTCAACTAGAAAATAATGTGCTGCAGACGCTCTTTTATCGGTGGTTAGGTTGAATTGGAATCAGCTTCCCAATGTTATAACCCTGATCCGCCTGTTGTTACTGGTGCCACTGGCATTTTATTTGTCCAAAGCGGATTATCGAGTCTCGCTCGTTATTTTCTTTATTGCGGGCTTATCAGATGCATTGGACGGTTTTTTAGCAAAAAGCTTCAACTGGGTTAGTCGATTCGGAAGCATCCTTGATCCAATCGCCGATAAGGCGTTACTCGTTCTTACTATGGGCTTATTGACGTTGAATCAGAAAATTAGCGACGAGCTTT
>JAHRVB010000081.1 GCA_019090895.1 Kangiellaceae bacterium | reverse complement strand
GCGACGGTTTGCAAAGTTTATGGAAATGCTTCTCAATGGAGAAAAACCAATTTAAGCTTTGATATATGAAGGATAAATAAGCGAGTGACTAGTCAATTTACTCAATCAACCAACTTAATTTTACCAAAGACGCTCGCATCAATATAACCACGGTTCTTATCACCATTAACCGCATCAATATCTTTCGAGCCGATAAAACTCTCTCTGTTAGCACTGCCATCATTGTCACAGTAGGCCATCATAAACCCCATTTCTTTGCCAGATTTTAGTTGGACGGGTTCATTTTTTTTACCACTAGATGGAGATTGAAATTGATCGTCGTAGACAGCCAGAGCTACTTCCCATATTATTTTAGTAGGGTCCAATTGACTTCTAGTCCAACGATTCTTGGCGTGATTATTAAGTACTAAAAACTCTGGGTTTCCGCTGCTATCTTTCTCGCCAATATCGACAACTTGGTTATCCAACGCCAGATGATAGGCAAATGCATTGAAGTTAAATTGATGATTTCCACCTGATGCATCCTCATCAATAAATATTTCTAAACAGTCATCGTCCCAATAAGCGTCAACAGGATTGGGGTGGGCATCAAATAACTTATCGTCTGTAATTTCGGCAAGGATATAAAGGAATTGTTTGTCCCAAACCAGTTTATAGCGACCACTGAAATCCGACGATACCGGTAATTCACCTATTATCGCTTGATCAATGGCATGCCACTGCTGAGTTTTCCAGATTTTCTCATTCGCCATGCCATCAATCAATATCAACTCTTTCGTTTTGGAAATTGATGCGGCTAATAAATTACTGATACTCACTAGTAGCAAACTAATAATAACTACTTTTCTCATAATTAAACCTGCCTTATTGGACTAGCCGTACTAGACCTAGTCTTCAAATAATTTTTTTGACACTAATTGTTGTGCACTCTTTACTGTCTCTTCAATCGAGCCCTGTATTTTTATTTCATAGATCGGCTCACCTGCATCTGCTGCTTCTAATGAGGCAAACTGACTATCCAGTAATTTGTCATCTAAAAAATGACCACTGCGCTTTTCTAATTGTTTAGCGATTATATCTCGACTAGAAGTAAGATGAACAAAAATAGTTTCAAAGCCTAGTTGAGTAAATCTCTTCCTATGAAGACTTATCAAACCAGAATATGCCAAGCAACAATCGATATTGCGGTGATATTTTTCTGTTAACCTAACACACATTGACTCGATCCAAGGCTCTCTGTCGGTATCATTCAATGGAATTCCACAGGACATTTTATCGATAGCGTTCGCTGAGTGAAAATAGTCAGCCTCCAAGAACTCGAATGCATTTCGTTGTGATAAATGTTGAGCAATAGTCGACTTGCCGCATCCACTAACCCCCATCACAACAACTAGAACGGGCTTTGTTGTATCTTTATTTTCTCTAAATTTATTCATTCGGATTACTTTAGTATCTTAGTTCTTAGGGCAATTAACGATTACTCTATAGTGTTTACCTTTTTCGATATCGGTTATTCGGTTTGAATTCAGTGGCTTATCATTAACTATTATTTGAAGCTGTTCATATTGCTCTGACTGCAAATAATCGAGCTCGAATGTTGCGCCCATATACTCTCTCGATACTGATACTTTTTCCCATTCATCAGGTAAACTAGGTTCGATTACAAGGTCGCCTAACTGACCTTTTAAACCAAACAGCCCTTCTACTAAACATCGATAATACCAACTCACCGTACCCGTATTAAATAGCTGACTTGATCGACCGGCATGGTCAGGGAATTGGTGCACCGCTCCTCGATAATAATTAGGAATGTGATTCGGTAACTGACCGCGTCGTGTAACGTCTTGTTCAGTAGGCAGCATTTTTTTTAACACTTCAAATGCTTTTCCTTTATGATTGGCTTGATACAAACTAAAAGCGTAGAAAATGGACGCGTGATTATAGATGGAACCATTCTCTGCAACCCCTGGGGACTTTTGAGTGAGTCGTCCAACATCTTCGCGCATCTTAGTATAGGCCGGCGATAACATCATAGGACCAAAAGGTGTTTCTAATCGTACTGCGACTTCCGCTAACATTTTAGAGATTTTATTTTCGTCCGCCGCATCACTCAAGATTGCCCAGCTTTGTGGATTTAGATAGATGCAGCCTTCTTCATCTGATTCAATCCCAAAGGTAACACCTTCATCTGTGATACCCCGGGCATACCAATTTTCATCCCAGAAATACTGATTGATTTGATTATTTACGGACTCTTGCTCTCTGCTGTATCGGCTCGCTTGCTCTGCTCGATTTGCCTGGAGACAAATTATCGACCAAGTCTTTAACGCGTACGATGTTGCCATGGTTAGCCAAGCTGACACTCCTTTGCCTTTATGCCCGACCATATTCATCGGGTCACACCAGTCACCCTGTGCAATAAGACTCAATCCTCTGTGATCTCTATTATTGATCAGCCAATCCATAGCAAGATCGATATGTTCTCCAACCGTAACTAGTTTTGAATCATCTTGAAAGCAAACCATTTCATTGAGTAAGGCGTAATCGTTCGTTTCATTTAGATAAGCAATTAGGCAAATAGGTAACCAAACACTATGATCGCTGTGGGGAATTTGATTAATGTATTTTAGTTCCGCATCGGGCCTAAGAAGAATACCATCAGGCATCGAGCCATTTTTGTGCTGCTGTGAAATTGCTTTAAGAAAAGCGGCTCTGGCTATCGATGGATCGATGTAGCTCATTCCCATATTATCTTGTAGATAATTTCGAGTTTGTGGATCACTCGTTAGTCGATTGACGTCACCATGATAAAACATTTGACGAGGTAGCCAATGATTGACAAACTCATCGAACGATTTATCCGGTGTCGAAATTGAAAGGCAACCTTTTCCTTTGCCGATGTAACGTTGATAATTGTCGTTAACTCGATCTAACTCTGATAATTCATTGGACGGGTTAGAAAAGTATTTGCGTTTGATTATATCTAGGTCATCATCTTGCTTAACAGGTCCAAATAAGAGTGTATTCTTATGCCGATCGCCTGAACTTAAAGTCAACCGAAACTGCATTGCGGCCACGGGCACTTCATACTGAGCGATCGAACAACAGAGAAGTTGTTCTTTCACTTGGTCCGGTGCGTGCATCCCACCTTCTCCTTCAAAGCTCGCTTGATTGGCGCAAAACGCCGTCGGATTTTTTGCCGACATTAAGAAAGTTTTATCCTTTGAATCTATATTTTTGTAGTAATCTGTCAGTCGCTGGTAGGGTCGTATGCTAGTCGCGACTATCGCATTATGTTCGGTTAGATAATTTGCCGATTGATTCATCCACGACATATAACCGATAGAAAAATATGGATACACCGAAATCTTTCTTTCTCGGTTAGACAAATTGATCACCTCAATCTGCCAGATTTCTAAGCAGTCGCTTTCGGGTAGACTTAGTTTGATTTTAATCTCTATTTCTAAATGTGTGACTGTCCAACATAAATCAGCAGCACCAATCGAGAACTCAAACGCATCAAGAGGCACTCTGGTTGGTTCAAATGGCGCAGAAAATAACTCGCCTGTTTGCTCGTCTTTCAAGTAAAAAAAACGCCCCGGATGATGAGCATAATAATGGGGCTCAGGTTGCATAAAAGTAGTTGCTTCTATATTAGGCCCGTAGGAATATTTAGCCGGTTCCGGCTGCAAGAACTGTGCATTTGAATAACCGCGGCAATTCATTGTCACCAACATGTTGTTATTCCAAAGAAAAGCATTGGCCTGTGGTAGTTGTGTTGCCGAGTATAAATTGATTCTGTGAGTTTCCGGCCTGAGCTCAAATAAAGGTTTAGGTTGCACTTACAGGCTCCTTATCCACACCTTTAGACATTGCTAACTCGGATTGGATAGACTTCAATTGAGAATCTCCTAAAGGATAGAAGCGAATAACAAAAACAGCAAGTATCGCAAAAAACCCTGGAATAACGGTCATCAGTAATACAATGCCGTGTTCCGACGCTTCTGTCTGTACTTGGTTTGCAACATAGCCCAAGCTAGCGAGTAACCAACCCATAATAGCTCCCGCAATTGCTCCTCCCAATTTTTGAGCGAATGAGGCGGCTGAAAAGATCATCGCCGTAGCTCGGCGACCATTCTTCCATTCTGAATAGTCTGCAGTGTCTGCATACATCGAAAAGACCAGGGGGGATTTAGGACCAAGTGCCAATCCGATAGCGATTTGAAAACCAAATATAAGATAAAGATTGTCACTGGGTACAAAATAAAAGATAACAGATAGCACTGCAACGATAGTCATAAGTATCGATAATAGTCGACGTTTTCCACAAAATTTAGTTAGGATAGGCGTCATCGCAGCGCCTGTCGCTAGCGAAAGCATATAAGCCGTTGTGAACGCGCCAATTAAATCTTCTCGCCCAACAAAATATTTAAAATAGAAAGTGCCACTACTCCCCCTTAGCGTAATTGTCAGCATAATAATAAGTGCCAAGCTAAATAGAACTATCCAGGGTTTATTATCGAACAAATCTTTAATATCATCGATAACTTTGGTTTTTTGTCCTATCGGGGGAGTAATTCGTTCTTGGGTTGTAATGAAAGAAATAAAAAAGAGAACGGCTGCTATCGCACCATATAGCATCATCGTCATTTGCCAACCCAGCTGCTCGTTACCTTCTCCTAGTCGCTCTACCAACTCTGGAGTAAAAAATGCGACTAAAGATCCGCCGGAGAAAGCACCGATAAATCGAAAACTTGTTAATGTCGTTCGTTGTTGAGAGTCACCCGTAATGACCCCTAACAAAGCACCGTAAGGAACGTTAATAAAGGTATAAGCAAGCATCATGATAATGTAAGTTGCGTAGGCCCAAATCAATTTCCCGGAGTCATCGAAATCGGGGACTGTAAAGGTTAGCACTCCAGCTGCGACCATCGGAATGATCCCCCAAAGCAAATAAGGTCTAAATTTTCCAAATCTTGTTTTGGTTCTGTCGGCCAATGCGCCCATCATTGGGTCGCTGAATGCATCGATCAAACGAGTAACCAACATCATTGTTCCTACTGCTGCCGGAGGTATTCCAAAGACATCGGTATAAAAGATAAATAAAAACACATCGAAAATCCGCCAATAAAAATTGGACGCGACATCACCACTCGCGTAGCCAAGCTTTTCAGATAGTCTTAAGGGCTTATTATTCTCTTTTACACGCATAG
>JAHRVB010000080.1 GCA_019090895.1 Kangiellaceae bacterium | reverse complement strand
TACCGAAGGCTTTGTTGAATTAATGCAAAAGAAAGACGATTTATCACAACTATCAGTGATGGGCTCTACGGCATCGCTCTCCCATTACATCGGCCAGCTCAATAAGAAATTTGTGAGGGGCATGTCGATTAATCAGCGGTTGTTTACTTAACTCAAAATACCCACAACGAAACCAACTCAGACGCTCTATCAGCACTTGCTGAGAATGTTGCGTGCAAGAAATCGGTAACATCAGTCTTCCAGAAGCTAGTGTCCTTATTCAATCTACTTTAATTTTTAGAGTCAGCTCCTATTACTGTTTTAATAATGCTCAATCATCCAGTAGTGCATGATTTTTTGCTTGCTAGATTTTTAATGGGTGTCCTTGTATTCATGAGCTTGCATTCAAATACCATCAGTTTCCTTCTTAACATCAATTCTAATTAAGTTTGGACTATCGTCGAAGTCCCAAACAGCATAAACTTCTGTATCGAACAGTAAATCTTCCAAGTAATCGTTTCCCAAATACATTCTAATGCGATTAACGTCAGAAGTAGAACTTAATATATAGGCACCATCAAAATTTACTGCTATATCCTTTTCAAGAATCGCAGTGAGTTCTTTCTTCGACATTCCTAGAGGAGTTTTTTCAAGAAGCGCTATTTTAATGCTATCAGCAGATTTCAAAAGTGGGTTAGACGCAATCATCCATCCAACTGTCGTAGAAAATACTACCATTATCAGAACAGAAATCTTGAGTCTACTATTCACTAAAATTTACCTCGTAACAGTAACATCAGACGCCAGCAGATCTTATCACCGCGCGTCATATTTCTTAAACGTGAGAGCAAGCCTAACGGACAATCATAAGTAAATCAATTAGTTATATTTCCTCGCGTTTTAATTCGCTCGGACAGATCACGCTTCACAAGAATTTCATAGAGTGGAAAAATAGATTATAACCTGACATTTCATTTTGAGATAGATGCTAGTTTTCAACTGTTTACTTACTGGTATTAAAGTAGATTCCTCGATGACAATAATTCTGCGCGCGTGAAAAAGGGATAGTTAATCAAAGCAGTTGACTTGGTCTTACCCAGTTGGTTAATTCTTAGTATTAAACCCTGCGTAATAGTGAGCTATCGCTCTTTGACTGCTCTGGTTAAATAGGTGTTAGATCTTTTTCTAATCACCTAGTGTTGATGATCTTCATGCATTGCCTTCGTTGGAGTATCGAAGCTAGTCGCTGGTTTAGCTGACTCGGTAGAAGCGACACCTTCAAGTGCTAAATTCAGGGTTTCATTTAATAATGATACATCGCCAACTTTCCCATGACCTGGAACAACAAGCCTAACGGTACTATATTTGGATATAAGATTTTTAGCGGAGGTTGGCCAACTATCTAATACGGCATCACCTAAATAGCCAAGAGTTTTTGACTTAACAAAGCAACCGCCGAATAGAATTTTTTTACTCGCGATCCAGACAACTACATTGTCGCGAGTATGGCCAGCGCCGGGATAAAACACTTCAATTTTGTCTTTAACTAACCAATGGCTAGTATTATCAAATGAGAATTTAGCCTGCTCCCGACCTTTTTTTTGGATCAATTCATTGGTAAGTTTTGATGCGTGTGTTGGAATCGATATTGAGTTAAGGTATGAAATACCTGCGCTGCTATCACTGTGAAAATGTGTCGAGATGCTTCCTTTGACAACAAAGTTATTCTCATTAATCCATTTTACCAGCGCTTTTGTATCCTTTGTAGAAATTGGCGTGTCAACTATATAGGCATCTTTATTATCAAGCACAACCAACCCATTTGATGCGACAAGTCCCCAGCCTTCAATTTGTTCAAATGATGTATGAAGATAGATACCGTCTTCAATTTTTTCGACTTTTAAATCTGGCAACGATTCCTCAGCGAAACCAATGTTCGAAAATATGAGTAATATTAGGCCTAAAATTGGAATGTTTCTCATTCTATAAATTTCCTTCTAATGCCGCTATCGCCGAAAGCGAAAGTAGCCTGATGATTGTGATATTGTCCGAGCAAAGTGAGTTAACACAAAAGTAACTCTCATTATAATCCCTTATATTTTCAGTAGGCTAGTTGATAATCATGACTTTCTTCTGGCTGAATTGTGATGAATTATGGCAAGTACTTGACTTTGAATTAGAACACCAGAGGAGCTTATCACTGCGTATCGTATTTCTTAAGTGTAAGAATGAGGTTTATGGACGGTCATAATTAAATTAGTTATATTTCACGCGTACTAAAATACATTGACACTTCAAACAGATCGTTATTACCTACCGCTTTGATTGGTTAGCTTGTTCTTAATTGCTAATCTCTGTGCTTCTTTATACCGTTTAATATTTTCACTTACGTCATTCGTCTTCTCGAACTCAACATAAGTCGGTGGGAGCATCAAATATTCGGTAGGACCAGCACTAATGACAGGTAAGTATTGATAATTCATAAACGAATTAAAAATATAAATAACCACTAGAAAAAATTGGTGATACCCTGTAGCTAGGATATTTACTACGAATAAAAGAATGAAAATGTTCGCAGCAATAGCCATTTTCAAAATAAGGGAGTCTTCATAATACTTATTACATTGATAGCAATTCATATATCGACGAAAGCTAAATAGCTTACGTTCAAGACTTTTATTCTTGCAATTCGGACAAAATCTTTTCATCTTAACTATTTACCCCAAAATAGCGAATTCAGACACTAGACACTCGTATCGCTGCGTAACATATTTCTTTGAAATTAGTTTCTGAATTTAGGAACAGCGAGAACATTCTAAGGATGATTCTATTGAAAGAGAAAATATCGATTACATCCTTGTCTTACTAGCACTAAAACTTGAAGTTTGCATTTCCTTTATTACCACTAACAATGCCATGTTTGAGGCTACGAAGCAAGTTAACCTCTCTGGTTTGAAATAAACTGGGAGTTCATAGTCCGCGAAAAATGGACAAGTATTATAATCAACTCTCTATCGATTAGGTATTTTCTCATTATTGACATGGTGTTTTATTGCACTGTAAAAGTAAAAAGCCGTGGGACAAAACATCGAAATTGCTGCTAAAAATACCGCGCCTGCCCTTATATTCATAGTATTCCCTGTCGTAACTAACCCAATGGAGACAACAATACCAATTAGCGGAATACAACAAATTAGGATTATATTTCTCACTGAAATTACCCTAGAAAAAAGCATGCTAGATACCGGAAGCGTGATTGAACATAGGACAATAACGACGGCTGAAGCTATAACTGCAGTATCCATAATATTTGAGCCTCCACCTCCACAAGCTAATACATTTGAGCTTTGAATCAGAGTGAGAAATATTATTGTTTTTTTCATTGTGGTCTCCAATAACTAAGACCACGACTCTAACGCTTATTTATGTTCTAAAAATGGTGAATATGTGGCGAATTACGAGTGTTACCAAAAATACGTACCTTAGGTACAAACAGTAAATTCAAATGAAGGCCAACACCAGACCTAAGCGAGCTCAATCGACTCCCTGAAAATTATCTCTGTTTAATAAATTATTATCAAACTTACCTGTAGGTCAAAAATGTTTTATGTACCTTTTCAGCTGATTGTGAAAACGTTAGTCATAATGCCGTTACTTTTTCTTCAACAATAACAAAGCCGCTTCCGTCATTGCTCTAACCCCAGTTTTGATCGTTGGTTCTGGGTCCGGCGCAAAATCAGCGGAATGCAAAGTGGGCAATCGTTTTCCACCAGTGTGAGCTGCGTTAAACGTGTCAACATTGACGGTACCAAGTCGGAACATAAGACTGGGAATTTTTGGTTCGACCTGACCGTAGCGACCAAAATCCTCACCCACCATTTCTGGTTTTAGTTGAATGATATTCTGCTCACCAAATAACTGATGAAATAAATCTGTTACTTTACCAGTGAGTTCTGGATGATTATAAGCCGCGGGAGTCGATTCGTTTAACACCGTTACCACTGGGATTTGATCTTCTGCTAAACCGGCAGCCAACGCCAAATGTTTGGTCATTCGTTTGATTGAGCTAATAGTATTTTTACGAACGGCATCAGAATAAGATCGCAGAGTCAGCTGCATTTTTACTTGGTTAGAAATAATATTATGCTGTGAACCACCGTGAATAGAACCCACTGTAACGACTGCCGGTTCCAAAGGTGATGTCTCTCGACTCACTATAGTTTGTAAGGATTGAATAATTTGCGACGCTAACACAACCGGATCTTTGGTATTGTGTGGATAAGCACCATGACCCCCTTGGCCTTTGACAAGGATATCGACGGAATCTACATTAGCCATAGCAAAGCCTTGTACAGTGCCAATTTTTCCTGCAGGAATGTCTGCTGAAACATGTAAAGCTAGGTTGTAATCGGGACGCGGAAACTTTTCAAACAAACCGTCTGCAAGCATAGCCTTTGCGCCACCGCTTCGTTCTTCGGCTGGCTGACCAATCATAATTAATGTACCAGCCCATTGCTTTTTACTTTCGGCTAAACGCCGGACTGTACCCGTAAAAACCGTCATATGAACATCATGACCACAAGCATGCATGGCGTATGTTTTGTTGCCATCACGATCTTTCATCGACTGCTTACTCGCGTAACTCAAACCGGTTTTCTCTTTAATCGGCAACGCATCTAAATCGGTTCGGATCATCACTGTGGGACCTTCACCATTCTTAAGTACTCCGACGACGCCATAACCACCAAAATTCTCCGTCACTTCAAACCCCAAAACCTTGAGTTCCTTGGCGACACGTTTGGCAGTATTTTTCTCTTGGAAGGAAATTTCTGGATGACTGTGTAGATGGCGATAAAGTTGTTCCAGATATTTGTAATCTTTTTCAATCTGCTGCTTCAGTAATTCTGAATTGGAAGCTATGGCAGAACGAGATAGCACAATTGATAAAACTAGGGTGAATAGAGTTAAGCTAGAAACGAGTAAGATTTTTTTTATCATTGTTATTTCCTTAATAAGTGGACCAAGTAACCATATCAGAATTATCGGTGGTGGAACAAGATTGTCGCCCCGTTAAATTGATGCAAGTGGTGTTGTAAGCTCCCACTATAGATGAAGGCTGAAGCTTGCTGTCAATAATCACCGCCGCGGACTTGATTTTTCTTTTCCGTGTTAGCATATAGAATTGAGTAAGTTCACTGACCAAGCCTTCTACATCACTGAATAGGCTTATAAGTTTTTGAGAACGATCCATTTACATCATCGAACAGGAGTTGCGTTAATGAGTAATAACACCGAATACACACCGCCAAAGGTTTGGACTTGGGATAGTGAAAGTGGTGGTAAATTTGCCAGTATCAATCGACCTGTAGCCGGTGCCACACATGACAAACCATCGCCAGTCGGCGAGCATCCATTGCAACTTTATTCTTTGGCGACACCTAATGGCGTTAAGGTGACCATTTTACTAGAAGAGCTTTTAGCGCTTGGGAAGACAGAAGCTGAATATGACGCATGGCTAATCGATATCACAGAAGGCGATCAATTTAGCAGTGGCTTTGTTGATATCAATCCAAACTCAAAAATTCCTGCACTATCGGATCATTCGACAACACCAGTCACCAAGATTTTTGAGTCTGGCGCGATTATGGTTTATCTAGCCGAAAAGTCTGGTGTCTTTTTGCCCAAAGATCCTTCGGCGAAAGCGGAATGTCTATCTTGGTTATTTTGGCAAATGGGCAGCGCACCATTTCTAGGTGGTGGTTTTGGCCATTTCTATGCCTATGCACCCGAGAAATACGAGTACCCAATTAATCGTTATGCAATGGAAGTAAAACGCCAATTAGACGTGCTAAACCGCCAATTAGAAAATCAACAGTTCCTTTGTGGTAATGATTACACTATTGCCGATATGGCGGTCTACTCTTGGTACGGCGCACTGGTTGAAGGTAAATTGTACGAAGCCGCCGAGTTTCTTGACGTCGTTTCTTACAGCCATGTTGCCCGTTGGGCGAAAGAAATCCATGACCGGCCAGCAGTAATGAGAGGTAAAAGAGTCAACAAAGCGTGGGGACCAGAGGAGTTACAACTGCATGAGCGTCATAATGCTGCGGATTTAGATTAGCGGAAGTCTTCAGTTGTTTTAAAGTCCCATCGTTTGTTGAGTTTTAGAATAAGCAAAATGATTAGTCTTTGGCACTGTCTTTAGTTAGAAAGGCAGCGTCCGAATTCAACTACAACGAACTGAGCCTGGCGTTTTCCCAAGCACTCTCTTAAACGCTTTCGAGAATGAAGATTCATTTTCGTACCCCACTTGTTGAGCCGCTGCTAAAGTCGGAATGCCTTCATCTTTTAACAATCGATAGGCCACTGATATTCGCCATTGAGTCACGAATTCCATTACGGAAGTGCCAACCACTGATTTGAATAGTTCTGAAAAACTCGTTCTCGACATGTGGCTTAACTTAGCTAAATTCTCCAAGTCCCACTTGGCCTCCGGTTGATTAATTATGGTCGAAATAGCCGAATTTAATTTTTGATGAGAGAGAGCGGCAAATAAACCTTGCTCCATGTCCAAATGTTCTCTAAATAATAACGCCAGCACACACTCAGAAAGACGCTCAAGAACAAAGGTCGCGCCTTTTTCCTCAGCGAGTGATTCATTGACAAGAAGTTGAACGATCGACGCTAAGGTCGAAGTCCCTACCTCATCAGCTGAGATAACAATGCTCTCAGGAAGGTATTCAGTCATTTGTTTGATCAGTGGATGCTGATGAGAGAAATATCCACAGACCAAACCTGTCGCATCCACTTTTACCCCACCTTGATAATTTATTGATTTTGAAGTATTAACTTCCGATAGAAACGTTGGCTCATTGCTCAATTGATGTTTCGTATCGTGCGGGAATAAGACTAAATCTCCTCTTTTGAGCAATTGAGTCTGACCGATATTTCCATTGACCATCAAGTAACATTGGCCGTGGGTCACCAAGTGAAAGCTCAAGTATTGGGTACCCGAGGTATCTATAGACCAGCTACCGCAGTATTGTCCGTTATGGAATACCTCCGCACTCACTTTGAAGGTTGAAAATAGAGCGCTTAAGGTAGTTTCGGACATTTGGACATAAACCTCGTTATTTTAGCCATATTGACAGCAGAAGCCTTCCTATAGAGTAACACTCTCAAACACTAACTCTAGATAGGAACAATCCAATGTTTAATAATAGCTCTTTTATTCATATTTCAATTAAGACCTTTGCAGCAGTCGCAATGTTACTTACTGCCTCATTTAGTTTTGCTGGCGTAGACACAGAAACCGATGACAATGGAGTCATTTTAGCCGGTCATGATGTAATTTCTTATTTTACTGACAATAAGCCAGTTCTAGGTAAATCGTCGATGACTACCACATACAATGGTGCTATCTATCGTTTTTCCAGTGAAAAAAACAGAGATACTTTCATTGCTAATCCAAGCAAATATGCACCGGCATACGGTGGCTTCTGTGCCTATGGAATGACTTTCGGCAAAAAATTTGAAATTGATGGAAAAGCGTTCAAAGTAGTTGATGGCGTACTCTATGTTAATAAGAACTTAGATGTCGCTAAGGCTTGGGGTAAAGATATTCCAAAACACCTTCGAGAAGCTTATTCTGAATGGCCTTCTATAAAGAACATTGCTGCAGATAAACTGTAAG
>JAHRVB010000079.1 GCA_019090895.1 Kangiellaceae bacterium | reverse complement strand
TGGGATTAAGCCCGTTTGCTAAACAAGAAAAATTAGTTTCTTGAAGGAAAGCATCTTAGTCTTCATTCTTCTGTTAGACCGATGAGAAGATAAACAGAACTTTATGATTCCTTTTAATTTAATCGAACATTCGTTTAAATTCGTCCCATATTCCCAAAGATTCATCGGGAAACAAATCGATCCCCATGGCCGACTTTAATAAATAGAGAATAGTAACAATAAATCCGAACACACTAATACCCATCAATATCAGCATCAACATTAACATACCAGCGGCAACCATTTGCTCAGAAGAAGAAAGATAACGTCGGTTTCGTCCGGCTAAGAATACCGTGTAAAAACTCCAAGGAAGGAAAGGAAAAACCAGCGTTGTTCTAATATCTATTCCATGCTTCCGCCAACGCTGTACTTCTATGACATCACCCAGCGCATTAAGCTGCTTCTCGGTAAAAGTAGCTACCACCTCGTCATCCATCTTGTCCATTAGCCGTCTTAAGGCTGGTGTATTTTGCAGAGTATGATGCTTTACCTCTTCAACATCGGTTCGTTCGCTCATGGCTCTTCTCCCTTTTCCATAGATCAGCTCGCTATCTATTGATTATAGCAAAAGAGACAAATATCAGAGTTTTGATTCAAATAGGAACCGTACACTCTAATTTCGAGAATAGCGATCACCGTATCTAGTTTCTAGCATTTAAGAAAAAGTGATAAAGCGGCTCATCGAAAAGAAGTCTTAACCGCGTTGTCTTGATATAAACTCGATGTATTAAGCTTAGAAAATAGTTGTTCTGCTTTTTGTTCGATAAATGCTGTCGTTGCATCTGAAAGAGCGTTACCAAGACTAAATCGTTTGACACCGAGTTGATTTAAACTTGTCGCATCCGTTAAACCAGGTAAGGACAAAATATTTAGCGGCGCATCAATCACATCAACTAACTGTTTGATCTCATCACTATTCTTTAAACCCGGTACAAATACACCATCGGCTCCACTGTTGATATAACCGATAGAACGACTAATCGTTTCACTCAAAGGGTTTTGCCGTTGAAAATAAGTATCAACTCGAGCATTAATGAAAAACTCTTGATGACCGTGTTGGTCGAGTTTATTCCGTATTTCTTCAATCAAGCCACATTGTTTGTCGTATTCTTGCAAACCCGGTTCATTTTTTAACGAATCCTCAATGTTAATTCCTACCGCTCCTAGTTCTGCAATTTTAAGTACATTATTAGCAACTTCCTCGGTATTAATTGAGTAGCCAGCTTCTACATCGACACTTACAGGAATATCAACGGCGGCTACCATTTTACTCACCGAATCTAGGAGCTCACTAAACGCGATATTTTCTCCATCTTGATAACCCAATGCATTTGAAATCCCCCAACTCGTTGTTCCAATCGCCTTAAAACCAGATTGCTCCAGTACCATTGCCGATATTACATCCCATGCGTTGGGTAGAAAAAGTATGCTCTCTTGTAGATGCATGGTTTTAAAGCTTAGATTGTTATTCATGGATGATTCCCTATAGTTAAGTCGATTATGTTGGCTTAGTTTGAATAGTTCGACCAATTATCAGGCTTCATTTTATAAGTTGGAGTCGTAATCGCTAGCCAGTTTCGGAAGTGGACCTTAATGAGTTTATGATGGCATTAGCTACATCGGCTTTCATTTAGAATCGCAGCGAGGAATGTAAAAGAAAGAGCAAGGAAGGGGAAGAATCAGAAATAACGAATACGCTCGAACAAGCTTGGCTGCTTTAATTCGAAAGTGAATTAGCTCATTAGCTAGTAATCGCTAAGGGATTAACTGCTGGACTGTTAGATAATTAGTTCAAGAACTCCGTTTTAGTTTGTCGAGTATGAATTACATTTTGAATATCGAGTTGTTGGTCTATTTTGGATTCTTTAACTTCAATCCCCTCATGATTTAGTAACCATAACTTGCGCTCAATACCACCAGCGTATCCCGTTAATGACCCATTCGACCCAATCACTCTGTGACAAGGGACGATAATACTGATTGGATTTCTACCATTAGCACCTCCAACCGCTTGAGAACCTTTGGGTCTATTTACCATCTTAGCAATATCGAGATATGACAATGTTTCACCAAAAGGAATACCAGAGAGGCAAACCCAAACCGCTTTTTGAAAAACAGTTCCTTGGGGATCCAAAGGCAGGTCAAAGATTTTACGTTGTCCTGAGAAGTATTCCTGCAACTGTGTTTTGCAAGCTTCTGTAATATCATTACGAGCAATCTTTGTTTTTAGTTCTCCAGAAAAGATCGCTTGAGTGATGCCTTTGTTCGAAGCTTTAAATTCAAAAAGCCCCAGAGCAGTTTCAATATAGTCAGTAAACATTACAGTTGACTCCACAATTGGAAGGTTAAATAGCTTCGCCATGGAGATGCATGTTCAAGATCAATATCATCAAATGAATTCCCCAAGGCTTTTTTTACTCCCAAATCACCAGCTAAGAAAATATCCGGCTCACTTAAGCCTCTCAGCTGAGCGTAATCTACAGTCCATGGCCCAATACCTTTTAGCTGTAACCATTGATCTACATCACTTGGATTTTCATGACTAACATAATGTTGAGCGAGGTTACGTAACGTCTGTTTTCTTGAACCGGGTATCTTCAAGAAATCCAACTCACTTTTCACAATAGATTCAGCCGTAGGAAAAAGATAATTATGACCAATTTTTTCACCTAATGAGCTAACTAAAGTCGAAACTAAATTACGTGCTGCAGCAACCGATATTTGTTGCCCTAAAATAGCTCTGACACCCGCTTCAAACATATTCCATATTCCTGGTATTCGTACACCGGAATTAAACGGAAAGTCTCTAGGTAAGCATTGCTTAAGATCTTGCTCCACAGCTTGCAAATCAACATCGACATCCAGCAAACGTTTGATGTTATTCACAACCGCTTTTAAATACTTTACTTCACCCAGTTCTATTTTTACTTGGAAAAGATTTTTGTCATCATCATGAACAGCAGTAAAGCTACCGGTGCAACCCAACCAAACAAACGTACGACCGTAGCTCTGCTCATCGCACCATTCAAGATTTTCAACCGCCCTCCCCGCAAGAATAGCTTGCATGCGAGTCCAATCGAACGGTGGTCGATAATACATTTTTAGTGAAATAGAATTGCTTTTCTCTTCCCCTGACTTTCGCATCTTCGATGGAGTTAGCTTTAGCTGAGATTTAAAACAATCATTAAATCGACGAACACTGTCAAAACCGCTAGCGAGTGCAACATGGGTAATCGGTAATTTAGTCTGTTGCAACAGTTGCTTTGCAAACATGCATTGTTGGTAAAGAGCATATGATTTTGGTGACATGCCAAGATGCTTGTTGAATAGTTGCCGAAGATAACGGTCACTAATTCCGAGTCGATCTGCAAGTTGTTCTAAAGAGCTTTCTTGAAGAGCCCCTTGGTTAATCAAAGTAATCGCCCTATCGAGAGTAGCGTTCACACCTTTCCACGCTGGAGAATTAGGTGCACTGTCTGGACGGCATCGTAAACACGGTCGGAACCCAGCATTAGCACATTCAATCGCTGACGAAAAATAAACGACATTTTGTTCTTTCGGCGGATAAACAGGGCAAATGGTCCGACAAAATATACCGGTGGTTTTTACCGCAGTGAAGAACTTACCGTCAAACCGTGGGTCTCTGGATAATCGAGCTTTCTGGCAAATTTTCGGGTCTAACATAGATGGCTTCCCTTGTTGCTAGCTCTTGCTTCAATATTTCGATTATAACCCAAGATCTTGACCAAACTAGCCAAAAACGGAACTAATGAATAAGTCTGAGAAATATTCGAATTAAGTAGTTAAGAAAACGGTCTGTGAATATCACACTCAAAGCTGCTTAACTTTCGACAATAAGAACAACGTGTCGCCTCCTATTCATAAAACCCAAACTCCATTGTTCTATATCCAATTCGAATTCTGTTCGACTAGCCCTCGTTATACATTAGGAACTAATCTTAAAACTCGGCCCGCTGTTAGCACTACGAAGTTCCGGTACGAAATAATATAACTTCTAGAGGTGTCTCCAGTGTAATAAAAATGAAAGAACCAAACTTACATACCAAACCCATTAACTGGTTGCCGAAGAGTCACGATAAACTTCAAAATCGACATCTTCGAATTGATAAGCCTTAAAACTAATTGCGGCAATTACTAGAAAGTAAAAGCTCATACAAACGTCGATAAGCCCTCTAGAATCGGTAGCAGATAAGATGAGGTCGACGGAAACGAATATAAGCATTATATTACTAGTGAGAACAATTACCTTCGCTAGCCTCGAGATTTGTCTGTCTCGATCTTCTTCTTTTAGATAAGGATTTCTATTTTCCCCATTCATATTCCATAAAATAATTCCTACGAAAATAATATCCGCAATAATAATTCCAACGATATTCGCATATCCTCCGAAGCCTTCGAAAGGATTGAAAACAAAATAAGTAACTAACAAAACGAACATCAATTGCGAACAGACACAACCCCAAAACACTGTTGGCGATATGTAATTAAAAAAACTTCTGGGTTTCAATGTCGCTTTTCTTTTAGTCGCCAAATTTGAACTGCGCATCAATTTTAAACGTTTATACCCTGAAATCTCCAACAGCAATAATGGCAACCACTGAAGCATGAAATATCCGAGAATAACCACCATGCTATCGGCATATAACATCTCTTCGCTCCGCGAGTAAATACCATGGATAACGATACCAATACCAACTAGGAAGACAAATCGATTCAAATTAGTAAATGCACCGAGGCCCATTTCAAAAACGTCCTTAGATACTGGGTATAATTTCGGATACTCTGAAGGAGGGTGTAGTTTGATGATACGTTTGACCCTTGCTACAAGTTTGCCTGGGAAATAAAACGATATATAAAAGATCTGTGCTATAAATACTAGATACAACATATTATTGCTCCACATATAAAACTCCTTAATCTTGTTGTTTGCTCATAATCTGGCCAAAAGAAATTCTGATTTCAGAATCCGTTAATCCTGCTTCTTTTAAACTCACGATTACATTAGTTAATTTCTCGTTGGCGAATTCATTGAGATCTATATCACAATGTTCTTTTGCCTGTGGATGAATAAACGTTCCTCGGTACCCTTTTGTTTGAATAATTGAATCCCTTTCCAGCATTCGGTAAGCTTTTGCCACCGTCTTATTATTAATATCCAAATCGTTAGCGAGCTGCCGAATCGATGGAAGAGCTTCCCCCGATTCGATATTACCGTTTGCAACGGCTTGCTTAATTTGACTAACAAGTTGGTTAAAAAGAGGCACTGAATCCTCAATATCAATCACTATTTCCACATTACCTTCCTATG
>JAHRVB010000078.1 GCA_019090895.1 Kangiellaceae bacterium | reverse complement strand
TATCCTTGATAGGATTGATATTTAGAAAAATCAATTTGCCAAAAATTCATTTGTATTTTCTCAATACGCCCTTGTTGATTATAACTAATGATTTCGGCAGGGTTGCCGGAAGGAATTCCTTTTACCCAAAAAGCGAGCGAGTCGATTGGAAAATCCCAGCCAAGCGCTTGCTGTAAGAGAGTCTTGGCATCGTAGTGGACAAATGTATCGTGGTCAGGAATCTCCAATGTCGCTTTTTCCTCAAGTTGGACTAAGTGCGCGTATGTCACGCCAAAAGGACCTGAAATTAAGAAGTCGAATAAGTCGTCGTTTTTTTGCCATTCTAGACTGGCGGTAATGCTGTCGTCGGGGGTTCGAATTGCGACTCGAGCATCGAGTTGCCAATGCTGTAGCTCTTCTAACTTTGGTGCTCGGCTGGGATCGACTAATTTTAGTGTCTGTTTACTGGCACATCCTCCCAGCAAGAGGAGCATCACAAGTAGTAGCGATAGGTTGAATTTATCGATAAACAATTCAATTTCCTTATATTGGCATTTAATAACGGGTATAGCTTCTAAGGTAGTTTAATGCCTAACCGTTTTACGGTTGTTAACAATAAGTAATTTTTACTGTCTAAGGATTTGGCTTTTTGCAAGAAGTGCATTGCTTGGGACTTGTCACCCGTTTGCCAGTAGACTTCGCCTATATGGGTGGCGACATCGGCACTGGGGGCCATTTTAAAGGCCATGTTCAAAAATTGCAGTGCTTCTCGATACGCGCCTTTACGGAACGCCAGCCAACCTTTGCTATCAATAACCGCGGCGTTATTTGGCATTGCTAGATAAGCTTGTTCGATTAATTCACTAGCGAGGTCAAGATCCTGATTTACATCTGCTAAAGTATAACCGAGTGCATTTTTGATATTGACATTTTCAGGGTCAATTGCCAGTAATAGTTTGAAATCTTTGATCATTTCATCAAACAGACCAAGTGGTTCTTTATACAGAGCACGCGCATATAAAAAATCGCGATCCTGTGGCTTATCTTTTAGTGCTTCCGATAACCAATCGACTGCCTGCTGGTAATGATTGTTATTGCGTAATAGCGCAGCGATGGATAGATCTAATTGATGTCGTTGTGTTTCGTCGGTATAACTTGTTCTGGCTTGTTTTAGCATCGGAAGCAAGTTTTCAGGTTGCTCGATTAACTTTTCAATCCGGATCTTCTTGAATAATAAACTGACATTATTGGGGTGGTTTAACATCGCGCTCGCCAATCGTTGTTTCGCAAGCTCAGAATCTACATGCTGATTCAAAAGCTCTACCTCAATATTGATTAACTGAATTTTGGCCGCTTCAGTTTCAGCGTTTTTCGGGTCTCTAACCGTCGCGAGCGCTTTATCTATCTCGCCAGTTAGTGCATAGACTTTTGCTAATTCTACTTTTGAACGAGTAAGATATTTCCCTTCTGAAACAAGGTTGTAACACGCAATTGCTTGAGCGTACTGCTTGACTTGGGTTGCCGAATTTCCACAAAAGAAATAAGTAATCTGCGGTTTGTAATCAGAGCCTAATATCTGCTGAAATTCAGCCAAGCTATTTTTAAAGTCGGAACTGGCAAAATAAGACGAAGCTAAGAAAAAGTGTGCTTTTTTATCCTTTTTATGGGTCTTCAACCAATTGGTATAGTGTTGTTTTGCCAAATCAAACTTCCTTAGATCATAAAGAAGTTGGCCCAATAAATGGCTGATTTCATCCGATTTTGGGAAATCTCCGTGAAGTTTACGTAAGAAAGCCTCAGCCTTTTCATCTTTACGTGCTTGATAGAAAAGACGAGTCATATGGTCAATTGCAGGAATGAAATCACCCTGTAGCTGCAACGCATTGTTTAATTGCGAAAATGCCTGACGCATAATTTCAGCGGGTTTGGGGGTTAGCTTGGCAACCCGGGCAAAGAATGCGCCTCTGGCATAAGACACCGCGACATGTTCTGGGTACTCTGCGTTGAGTTGTGTGAAATAGGCATTGGTGACAGGTGGCGTTTTTTCCAGTGTAATGTCATCGAGTAAAAATGCCAATTGCTCTTTATTGGTCTGTACTTCAAATAATCGTTTGGTACTGGTGACAGCTTGGTCGACATCCTGATGAGATAGCAACGCTTGAATTTTAATAACCAGCGCCTCAGTGTTCTTGGGTTCACTCTCTAACCACATTTCAGCGGCTTGTAGCATGGCCAAATTGTCATTGGAGTTCTTTGCTGCATCAAGTGTGAGTTGAATCAAATCAGTGCTGCTAGATATTCTTGCTGCTGAGAGGTAGTAGCTAGTAGCCGTCTCGAAATCGAGATTAGCTGCCGCCAAGTCTGCTGCAATGATTGCTTCATAAAGATCGGCTCTTTCGCGATCACCTAAATGAGAAATATCATTTAGTCGGTGTTTTTTCTGAGGTGTCTGGTATTCGCTGACTATCGATTGAGATGCGCAGCTGCTAACCAAAAGGAGTGTAATTAGCACCCCTGCGACTTTGCTAAAATTGGACAAATTCATTGTTTAAGTTCTACTCTCACAAAATTAAGGTTTAATATCGCTACAGTCATACGTCTTTAACTTGCATGGATAGGCTAATCATATGCGCTAAGCCTATAAATTACTAGAGTTGATGAAATAACTGAGCTGTGGTTCTAAAAACGGTGTTACTGGAACTTCAGAGCAAAATAACGCGCTCTAGGCTACAATTTATCTACAAATCAGGATAGAATTGCAATCCAATCTTGAGAGTGCCTAACAGACTGGTTCACTTTGACTTTATTCGATAACAATATCACGCTCCACAATAGAACAAAGAATGATAATTCTGTTGTTCACTGCCGCAGTGGCTATACGGATATAACCGTACAGCGAATGCTGATGACAAACAATGCCTTAAGCTTGTCAAAAGCAGAACTTGTAGACCATTCAAATTCTTTCTTGTTCAATTCTTAGCGTAATTAATTGTGCCTGTTTCTATATTAGGAATTAACCATAAGACTGCGCCTGTTTCCGTGCGGGAAAAGGTCGCTTTTGCGCCTAATAATATTGAGTCCGCGCTTAAATCGTTAAAATCTGACGCATTGCTCAATGAAGCTGCAATTATTTCCACCTGTAATCGGATGGAAATTGTCTATCTGCATAATGAGCAAGACGGAGAAGAGGGCACTTTCAATGAGGCCGAGCGACAACAGCGAGTGTTGACTTGGCTCGCCCAACACCATCAGCTTGGAGCCGAGCAAATAGCACCTCATTGCTACCAGCATCACGGCGATTCAGCGGTTAATCATTTAATGTCAGTTGCCTGCGGTCTCGATTCAATGGTTTTAGGTGAGCCACAAATATTGGGTCAAGTGAAAGATGCCTATGGATATGCTAACCATGCTGGAACCATAGGCTTGTACTTAAATAAATTGTTTCAACAAACATTTACTTTGGCGAAACAAGTTAGAACCGATACTCAAATTGGTGAGAGTGCCGTTTCGGTTGCTTATGCAGCGGTGACTTTAGCCAAAAGAATTTTTGCAGATTTTAGCAAAGTGACAGCACTTTTTATTGGCGCAGGAGAGACTATCGAGTTAGCGGCGCGTCACTTAGTGAGGCAAGGTGTGGTTGATATTAATGTTGCCAACCGAACCGTTGAAAGAGCACAGCTCTTAGCGACTGAGTTTAATGGTACGGCTCACAGTTTAACCTCATTGCCGGAGTTGATTGAAAAAGCTGATATTATTATTAGTTCGACCGCCAGTCCTGTTCCCATAATAGGTAAAGGAATAATGGAAAAAGCGATCGTCGCGAGAAAACATCGATCGATGTTCATCGTCGATTTGGCAGTACCACGAGATATAGAACCTGAAGTCGCTGAACTTAATGATGTGTATTTATACACCGTCGACGACATGCAAGGAGTTATTCAAGAAAATCTAAAGTTGCGAGAAGACGCAGCCAAGGAAGCAGAAGATATTGTTGATACCCACGTCGAGAAATATAAGACTTGGTTGCACTCGCTATCGTCGGTTTCTTTACTAAAAGCATTTCGTTCGCAGACCGAACAGATTAAGCAAGAAGAAATGAAGAGGATAGTTTCCAAATTGGAAGTAGAAAATAGTGCCAATGAAGCCGATAAGAAAACAGAACAGTTACTGACTGAATTAGCGAACAGATTAACTCAGAAATTTATGCACTTACCAAGTCAGTCAATTCGAAAAGCCGGTGAAGAAAAAGATCAACAAACATTGAAAATCCTATCGGATACTTTCGGTTTGGATGACAAAAATTAACTGCGGGAAAAAGGTTTTTGGGTAAGTTTGTCATTCAGAACATTAAGCTGTAAATTATTGACAGAATAACAAACTGCGACAATAGCAAAATAATTAACGAATAGTTGAAATAATATGAAAGACAGTATCTTAAGAAAATTAGAAACACTCGCCGAAAGACATGAAGAGGTCGGGCATCTATTGGGTGACCCTGAAGTTTTAGCGGATCAAAACAAATTCCGTGAACTATCAAAAGAGTACTCACAACTCGAAGAAGTAGTTAGTTGTTTTGCTAAATACAATGAACTTGTTGAGGAAATGGCATCTGCAGAAGAAATGATGAACGATTCAGATGCCGACATGCGAGAAATGGCTGAAGAGGATTACAAGAGTTGCAAAGAACAGTTGGTACCTACTGAAGTTGAATTACAAAAGTTGCTTTTACCCAAAGACCCTAATGACAATAAAAATATCTTTTTGGAAGTGAGAGCGGGTACCGGTGGTGACGAAGCGGCATTATTCGCGGGCGATTTATTTAGAATGTACAGTCGTTACTCGGAGAAAAACCGGTGGCAAATAGAAGTAATGAGTGAAACTCGCAGTGAGCAAGGTGGTTACAAAGAAATAATTTGTTTAGTTTCCGGTAGCGGTGTTTATTCTAAATTGAAATTTGAGTCTGGAGTACACCGAGTGCAGCGAGTACCGGAAACAGAGTCTCAAGGTCGTGTTCATACTTCTGCGTGTACCGTTGCGGTTATGCCAGAAGCTGACGAACTGGATGAGATTGAAATTAATCCTTCGGATATTCGAGTTGATACCTTTAGGGCTTCGGGGGCCGGTGGTCAGCACGTTAATAAAACAGATTCAGCGATTAGAATTACTCATTTACCAACCGGTTTAGTGGTGGAATGTCAGGATGGTCGCTCACAACATAAAAATAAAGCTCAAGCGTTAAGTGTTCTTAAGTCACGATTATTATCGGCGCAAGAAGAAAAAGCGCATAGTGAACAAGCAGAAACAAGAAAGAGTCTTGTTGGAAGTGGTGATCGATCAGAAAGAATTAGAACCTACAACTTTCCTCAGGGAAGAATGACGGATCATCGTATTAACTTAACACTTTATAAGTTAGACGAAATTATTCAAGGTGATCTTGAACAATTGTTAAGTCCACTGAATAGTGAATATCAAGCGGACCAATTAGCTGCATTGTCAGATGCTAATTAACAATAGAAAAATTGGTGAGACTCGTTGCTATCTTAGACTGAGAACGATTCGATCTTGAAATTGAGGAATTTGAAATTTGAACGATAAAGTCAAATCCGTGGTCATTGTCGGCGGAACTCATGGTAATGAATTAACCGGCATTCACTTGGTTCAAAGTTGGAAGAAAAATCAACGAGAAAAAGATTTTTCTGATTTTTCTGTTGATTACCTTATCGCCAATACTGAAGCAAGAACAGCGAACAAAAGATACCTGGAGCACGATCTCAACCGGTGCTTCAAAAAAATTGATTTAGAAAATCCAAGTCTTAACAGCTTGGAGCAGACTCGTGCTAAAGAAATCAATCAACTGTTAGGCCCCAAAGGTGCCGCCAAAACCGATTTTATACTTGATCTGCATACAAGCACTGCAAACATGCAAATTAATATTGTATTGACACGAATCGATCCGTTCCACTTGCAACTGGCAGCTTATTTAAAACAACAACTTGATAATGTAGTGATAACTTCTGAAATCGAGCTAATGGATGACCATCATTTCCTAGAGTCAATTGCGACTCGTGGCATAGTCATTGAAGTGGGCGCTATTCCACAAGGGGCTCTTGAGTATCCCTGTTTCGAAAAAACTCAAAGTGCGATAGAAGTCGCGCTTGATTTTGTATCGTATTACAATCATTCGAATAACGATCAGGTAACTTTGCCAGATGCGCTGGACGAGGCTCTCGATCTAATGAGTTATCATTCTAAAATAGTTTTCCCCGTCGATGATAGCGGAGAAATCTGCGCCGTGGTCCATCCTGACTTAATAGGAAAAGCCTATCCTCAGATCAAAAATGGCGATGTATTATTCAAAGGGTTTGATGGTAAAGATATACTGTACCAAGGAGAAACAACCCATCTCGCTTTTATTAATGAAGCGGCTTATTACGATCAAAAAATCGCCATGTGTTGTTGCCGGCCCGCCCGTTTTTCTTTAGAGACTTGTTTGCGAGTTGACTAATGAATCTTCAAAATCCTTTATCAGTTCAGCAAGCTATCCATTATATCACTGAGACACTAGCTTCAGAAGAGGCTTCCGATGATGCTCGTTATTTGATGAGCTTTATCATGAAGAAAAATTTTACTTGGTTGCGGACTTGGCCCGAGCAATTGCTCGTTGAAAAGCAAATCACATTACTTTATGAGCTAACCGCCAGGCGAAAAAAGGGCGAGCCCGTCGCTTATATTATCGGCGAACAAGATTTCTGGACACTTACACTAAGAACAAATGCATCAACTCTTATACCGCGAGCCGAGACTGAGCTGCTGGTCGAAAGGGCTCTTAATTGCTTAGTTGATATTTCGAATGATTGTGCTAAAAAACGCATACTAGATTTAGGTACTGGCACCGGAGCAATTGCCTTGGCAATTGCATCAGAACGCCCGAAAGATCAGGTTATTGCCGTGGATTTCTCCCCTGAGGCTGTTGAACTTGCACAAAGCAATGCGGTCCTTAATAAAATCAAGAATGTAGATGTTTTTCAAAGTGACTGGTTTAACAGTGAGAGATTCCTCTCAGTGCAAAATAAGCCTTTCGATTTGATTGTGAGCAACCCCCCGTACATAGAAGAAAACGACCCTCATTTAAAGCAAGGGGATTTAGTTTTTGAACCTTCTACTGCGTTGGTCGCTAAAGATAAAGGGTTAGCGGATATCAAATTAATCATCGGAGCATCAAAAAATTATCTGAAAAAATCAGGACAATTGATGATCGAACACGGCTTTCAGCAAGCTGATTCAGTACAAGCGATTTTTATTCATTTTGGTTACAGTGAAGTGGTTACTGAGACCGATCTCGCTGGACACGGTCGTATTACGCGGGGCACATATTAATGTTAACCGATGATGAATTACTAAGATATTCTCGCCAAATCATGTTGCCGCAAATCGATATTGAGGGTCAACAAAAGCTGAAGGAGGCACATGTCATTGTGCTTGGTTTAGGCGGGTTAGGCTCACCCGTGGCTCTTTACTTGGCAGCTGCTGGTGTCGGTCATTTAACACTTATAGATGATGATCAAGTGGAAGTAAGCAACCTTCAGCGACAGATCATTCACCAGCATGAATCACAAGGACAGGATAAGGTTCAGTCCGCTCTACAATCCATCAAACAACTGAATCCCCTGACTAAGGTTAGTGTTATTAATCGAAGACTAGAACAACCAAAATTATTATCAAGCTTAGGTGATTGTTCAGTTGTCGCAGATTGCAGTGACAATTTTAAAACAAGATTTATGGTTAATGAAGTTTGTGTTAAAACTCAAACTCCGCTAGTTTCTGGCGCCGCAATTCGATGGGAAGGGCAATTGACTACTTTTCCTATGGATGATAACTCTAGTTGTTATGCGTGCTTATATGACCTTGATTCCCACACCGACGAAAGTTGTGTCGCTAATGGGGTTGTTGGTCCCGTGGTTGGCATTATTGGTAGCATGCAAGCATTAGAGGTGATTAAATTGATTACTGGGGCTGGAAAACTTCTAACGAGCAACCTTTTGTTGTTTGATGGTATGGATATGTCCTGCAATAAAATAAAGTACAAGAAAAATACTGCTTGCTCGGTTTGTTCGCATAGTTATTCTTAAATAGTCGGTGTATTTAGACTACTTTCGTACAAATTTTACTTTTGTTTAGGCATGAGTTCCATTAATCTAGTTACTTTGCTCACTTTTTGTTCAAAAGGATAAGTAACCAATGGCTGCTCGTGGTGGTTTCAATACTCGATTAGGGTTTATCCTAGCTTCTGCTGGCTCTGCTGTCGGGCTTGGAAATATATGGAAGTTTCCCTTTGAAGTGGGAGCTGGCGGTGGTGCAGCTTTTTTGGTCGTTTATTTATTTTTTGCGTTTGTCCTCTGTTTTCCAGTAATGACCGCTGAAATAGCAATTGGTCGCTCAACCCAATCGAGTCCGGTGACCGCTTTCAAGAAACTAGGTTTTTCAAAATGGTCTGGAGTTGGGTATTTGGGTCTCGCATCCGGTTTACTTATTCTCTCTTTTTATAACGTCGTCGCCGCGTGGTCATTTGGCTATTTCTTTGAAATTATTCAGGGCCACTTTGCTGTCGGTGACAGTTTTTCCAGTTACACATCAAATTGGATAAAAATTGGAGCCTATAGCATTATCTTCATAATGGGCACTGCATATATTGTGAGTCGAGGAGTCTCTCAAGGAATTGAAAAAGCAGCAAAAATAATGATGCCAACATTAATTCTGCTTATCTTCGGTTTAATTATTTATGCGCTGTCATTACCTAACGCGTTTGTGGGTATTCAACATTACCTATTGCCTGATTTTTCAAAGATGACCGCAAATGTTGTCTACAGCGCATTAGGGCAAGCATTTTTTTCGTTATCGTTGGGGATGGGCGCTCTAATCACATTTGGAAGTTATTTGAATAAAGATGCTGATGTAGTTACTTCTGCCGCGATAATCACCTTTACTGATGTGTTTATAGCGTTTTTGGCCGGTTTGATGATGTTTCCTTTTGTCGCCTATGTGACTGAGGGAGATCTTTCGGCTATGTCGACTATTTCAGGAGAGGAAGCGTTTATTTTCGAAACTTTGCCAGCTGTCTTCGAATCTCTTGGTCCGAATTTAGGTGTTTTAATTGGCGGGATATTCTTCCTACTCTTATCGTTCGCGGCATTGACCTCAACTATTTCACTTTTGGAAGTGCCAACTGCGTTTCTAGTAGACGAAAAAGAGATCAATCGTTCAAAGGCTACTTGGAGTGTTGCCGCCGTGATTTTTATCATTGGTATTCCATCTTTATTGGGCGCTGGAGCTTCCTCATTTTTCTCTGAATTTGTAATCCTGCCCGGACAATCTTCGGCCATTAGTTTCATGAGTTTTATAAGTATGGTTGGCGGTAGTACGTTCTTGTCAGTTGGCGGATTTTTAATTTCCATTTTCACGGCGTTTGTATGGAGAAAACAAAATTTTTCTAGGGCTATTAATCTGGAGAATCCAAGCCTTATAAGTCGTTGGCTCGCTAACTATGTTCATTTTGCGATCCGTTATGTATGTCCAGTAGTGTTAGGTATTATTAGCCTCACGACTATATTAAACAATTATTTTGGCGTCAGTTTTCTGTAGATCAAATGTTTTAAGCTGAATTGGATTTTCTATAACGTTTGAACTGATGGAGGAACATCGGAAATAATAACGGTATCCATTCGAACGTGACCAATAGGCTAATTGCACTAGTTAAAACGATCGAGAAATACTGTATTGGTGCCTATCAGATATATTTATTGAACAAGCCAACTCATTTAAAGATTATCGATTTCTTTCTTAAGGTCATATCCTTTATCAGTGACGATGGCTTCTAATACTTTGACTCTTTCTTCTAGCTCTTCGACTCTAGATAATCTAGCTTCTACTGGCGATAGGTCAACCTCGGGGACTTCTTTTGACTTGATCCACTCGCGTACAATTCCCGCCACAAGCGATGCGACAACAATTATAACTACCATTTCAAAAACGCCTAACCACATAATTATCTCCTCACTTGATCTTGTCTATTGCCAGAAATAGGCTAGTAATATAGATAATCTCTGGATGTATTTAATAGGTATCTAATATAGTATGTTGCAATAATTTCTCGATCTTAGCTAGCCGGAAATCAATTTTATTTTGCTAACTTAAAGATTTGACTATACGAGCCATTGCGCTTACCTGTTTAACCCTAATGACTAGAATCTAATAATCTGATGCAAACAAGCCTTTCCGAAAATGCTCTTTTGAACCTTGATTCACTCGACTTGTCGATTAAAACGAGCATCGGTACGGATTTATTCCAATCTCTGACCAAAACTATTCATATTAGCCGTTTTGTTGCGGAAGTTTTTGCGGAACGATGTTCCCCATCCATTGAACAACTGCAGTGGCATGATGAGAATTTAGCAGAGCATTTTATGGGAGCGCTTAGCCAACAGCTGATTTCCAAAGTATTTTGTCGACCTATCCAGTCGCTTGCCGATGCTAGCGTTACCCGTATGGATGTGAAGTTAGAGCTTCAGACGGAAACCAATTTAATGTCCATTTTGCGTGAGATCAGGCGAGAACACAGTGCTGCAATAGCGGTTCTAGAGCTATCCAAGCGTATAACGGTTGAACAGGCTATGGAAAGGATGAGTGTCTTAGCGGAAGTGCTCATTCAAATCGCATACCTTTGGAGCTATGCGTTTCAAAAAGAAAACTTCGGTGCCCCAGTTATTCCATTCGAGCAAGAATCATTGAACACCACCAGTACCACACAGCAAAATCTATTGGTTTTGGCAATGGGAAAATTTGGAGGTGGTGAGCTTAATTTCTCTTCTGATATCGATCTAATATTTTTCTATCTATCATCGGGAAAAACCGAAGGTGGACGACGTTCCATCGAAAATAATCGTTTCTTTCAAAAAATTGGTCAGCAGTTAATCAGGCTACTGGATGAGAAAACAGCGGATGGTTTTGTATTTCGAGTCGATATGAGACTGAGGCCCTACGGTGACTCTGGTAATTTAGTGATGTCCGTCGATCAAGCCGAAGATTATTACCATGAGCAAGGTCGAGGTTGGGAGCGGTTTGCTATGGTTCGCGCAAGAGTTATTACTGGCCGAGCTGAAGAGAAAAATCAGCTCGATGCTATCTTGAAACCTTTTGCTTTCCGTCGTTACATTGATTATGGAGTGATTGATTCATTACGCAGCATGAAAGCAATGATCCAAAGGGAAGTTCGCCGACGAGGGCTAAAAGGCAACATTAAATTGGGAGCTGGTGGGATAAGGGAAATCGAGTTTATGGTTCAGTCACTGCAGCTGATTCAAGGTGGCCGAGACAAGCGGTTGCAGCAGCCCAACGTGCTGAAAGTTCTTCCTTTATTAGCGCAGGAAAGTCTACTGCCTGTTTCGACGGCAGAAGAGTTGGGGAATAACTATCGTTTCTTAAGAAGACTTGAACATTCCCTTCAACAACTAGAAGAAAAACAGACACAGCAATTACCTGACGACCAACCGACTCAATCCATAATCTGCGAGCTAATGGGATTTGAAAGCTGGTCTCAGTTCCAGCGAGCGCTTACAAAAATTCAGCAAAGTACCAATGACCATTTCAATTTATTGTTTGGTGAAGAAAATGAAAGCACTGAAGCTCAAGAGGATATTTATGTGTCGCTATGGGAAGGGTACCTTTCAGCAGATCAATTAGCAGGACAATTAACAGACGATGTGAGTCAGTTTTCCGATGGAGAGGTGGAAACGTTTCTAGTTAAGTTAGAAGAGTTTCGAGGTTCTGGAGCGGTATTGAGTCTTTCGCAAAAAGGAGCAAAACGTTTAAGGAAGTTTTTACCAAGTTTACTGAAATTATGCCTTGAAACAGCAAATCCATTGAATACACTAAATAACTTACTGCAAATACTTCGTTCAATACTTAAGAGAACCGCATACCTTGATTTACTAAGTGAAAACTTACCGGTGTTAAGACACTTAGTTGATTTAGTAAGTCGAAGTGATTGGGTTGTTAAACGGTTATGCGAAAGCCCTATATTGTTTGATGAACTACTATACCCCAATAGTCTGTATGTACCGCTGCAAACTAGCGATCTTCAAAGTGAACTACAGCAGTCGCTATTAAGAATTGATGAACAAGATCAAGAACAAATTCTCGATACCATCCGGAGTTTTAAGCAAACCAATGAATTAAGAGTTGCGGCAGCGTTACTCGCCAAGCGGTTAAGTATTTCTCAAGTTAATCGATATCTCAGTCAACTAGCGCAAGTAATTGTTCAAGCAGCACTAAATATTTGTTGGCGTGAGATGACTGGCCGATATGGAGAGCCAAGATATTTAGCGCAAGCGGACTCAGTGGATATCAATCATTCTAGACACTCAATTCAAACAGGGTTTGCTATTATTGCTTATGGAAAGCTTGGTGGTGGAGAGTTAGGCTTTAATTCTGATTTGGATTTAGTTTTCTTATTTGACCAGTCTCTTGATTCCCAAACTCATGGGATCTTAGATAGTCGGAGTAATGCAAATGGCTATAAAAATAAAATTAGTACTAGTCGGTTTTATACTCGGCTCGCTCAAAAACTAATCCACTTTCTTTCGACTAGAACTAGCCTGGGCGTGTTATATGAAGTTGATATGCGATTACGGCCGTCTGGAAACTCAGGCATGCTAGTGAGTCACATCGATGCATTTGAATTATACCAATCTGAAAGCGCATGGACTTGGGAGCATCAAGCGTTAGTCAGAGCGCGAGGGATTGCTGGCGATGTTAATTTGATGAATACGTTCGAACAACTACGTCAAAAAACGATTACTCAACCACGAAATAGTGCGGTACTCAAAAAGGATGTGAGCGATATGAGGGAAAGAATGCGCAAGGAATTGGACAACTCAAATAATCAAGTATTTAACTTGAAGCAAGGTATTGGTGGAATTGTTGATATCGAATTTATTAGTCAGTATCTTGTTCTCGATACTTATCAAGGGAGCCTAGCACCGGTATCATTACCAAATAGTACTGTGGATATACTTCGTCATATTCGGGACGAAAATGTATTGGCGGCGGAACAATCTCAGCAATTAATTAGTGCATTTAAAAAATACGTGAACTGTCTTAATAATAGAGCATTGGAGAGTGAAGGCAATCAAGTAGGGCAAACAGAATTCGTGGAAGAAAAGATGCAAGTAAAAAAAATATGGAACAGTCTTTTTTATTAATAATCTACAGCTAGGAAATAATAGAGCGCACTCGGCGCTCTATTTATGAATCATTAAATTTTCCTTCAATTCTACAAGTCGAAAGTCTTACCAAATGAAAGGTACAAAGACTCGTCATCGTCTAAATCACTGCCGCTAACAATGAGTCCGAGGCCGACATCAAATCCACCAATCGTTGTACCATAAGAAAGATCAAAATACTCACCGTCGGCTTCGTCACCATAAATTCCAATTTCGCCGGCAAAACCTTTATGCTCAAATCCTACTGTAAGAATAGTGTAATCGCTTTCAGTCGCAGATTCGTTACCCACAACTCCATCCCATTGACCGATGTTATAACCCAGACTAAAACTACCGTAGTCAGCACTCAAATTAATTTCGTTGTAGGCTGAATCAAAATCGCCCGTATACTGATAGGATGTTGCACCAAATCCTAAACTGATTCCGCCGTCTAATTCGATGCCATAGCTCCCATAAAAATCGATTTCTAATCCATCGTCCACATCTGCCGTCCAAGCGCCAAGACTGAAACCATCTTTTTCGTAGTCAATGCCCGCACTGGTCGATGCACCGGTGGTTTGTTGAATACCCCTGAAATGATATTGGGATACAACCCCTAAGTTAGCGCTCAGTTCAGCGGATGAATTAGTCGAAAAAGCGACCGATGATAGTAGAGTTGCGGTAATTGCCAAATACTTAAAAGTTTTCATTTTTTTCTCCGTGATGTTTTAATTTGTTAATTTTAAAACTATTTTCTCTAGTCGCACGAAACCCATCTTTTAAAATTCTCAAAAGATCTTAAAAAGTGCTACAAAGGTAAATTAAGAATGTTGCTGACTGTCGGTTACCTTACGATAAGTCTCAGACAGCAACGTTTTTGATACTGCTTATTGCTGATTAACTCTTGCCGCCGACGAATTCTGGGTAAGCTTCAACACCACATTCCGTCGCATCAGCACCTTCGTATTCATCTTGCTCACTGATTCGAATGCCGAATACTTTCTTGATAACAAACCAAACAATAAAGCTAGAACCAAAGACCCAACCTGCGATAACAGCAATACCGATAAACTGAGTTAAGAAACTGACATCTTTTGTAAAGGGTACCAACATCACGCCGACTACACCTGCAACACCATGCACAGAAATCGCACCAACCGGATCGTCAATTTTAATTTTGTCGAAAAAGTTGATAGCAAAGAAAGCGATTGAAGCACCGAACGCGCCGAACAAAGCCGCTATTGTAGGAGTTGGAGAGTCAGGTGCGGCAGTGATAGTCACTAGTCCAGCTAACGCGCCGTTAACAATTAGTGTTAAATCCGCTTTACCGTATAAAATCGTACTGAGCAAATAAGCAATCAATGCGCCAGCAGCAGCAGCTGCATTAGTATTGACAAAGATTCTGCCCACGGCATCAGCGTCGCCGATGGAATTCATAGTCAATTGCGAGCCGCCGTTGAATCCAAGCCAACCCATCCACAAGATGAATGTTCCTAAAGCAACTAAGGGCATATTCGCACCAGGCATTGCTTTGACACCTTTATTTGAATATCGACCCTTACGTGGCCCAAGTAAAATAACACCAGAAAGTGCGGCCATTGCGCCAGCGAGATGCACAATACCAGAACCTGCGAAATCGCTAAATCCCATTCCGCCATCTTCAACACTGGCGCCTAAGAAACCTGCGCCCCAAGTCCAGTAACCTTCAACCGGGTAGATAACCGCTGTCATAAATATCGCAAAAATTAGGAACGCTGATAACTTCATTCTTTCAGCGACTGCGCCCGATACGATTGACATTGCTGTCGCGACAAATACGACTTGGAAAAAAAAGTCGACATCACGTGATTGAGTGGCACCTTCCGCAGTCGCTTCTATTCCAAAGCCGAAACTGGGTAGCCATCCGCCGGTTACATTTTCTTGATACATAATATCAAATCCCATGATTTGATAGGCAATACAAGCTAATGCATATAACAGGATATTTTTGGTTAATATCTCGGTGGTATTTTTACTTCTAACTAAACCCGCTTCTAGCATGGAAAATCCAGCAGCCATCCACATGACCAGCGCGCCAGAAAAAAGCAGAAATAGGGTGTTAAAAATATAATTGTGTTCGTTTACTATCGTTTCAGTACTCATTTTTATTTATCTCTCTTATTTTATTCTTGTCCGTTTAGCCGCTTATAGGGCATCCAAATCAATTTCATCGGTACGTATTCGGTAAGCTTGTTGAATTTTAGAAACAAAAATCTTGCCGTCTCCCGGTTTGTCGGTTTTAGAAACTTCTACGATGCAGTCAATCACATTGTCTAAAGCTTCTTCGCTGACAGCGACTTCAATTTTTATTTTTGGGATAAAATCATTGGAATATTCGTTGCCACGATAAACTTCGGTGCTCGCCCGCTGGCTTCCTAATCCTTTGACTTCGCTGACAGTCATGCCTCCGATCCCTTCTTCGAGTAATCGGTTATATACATCATTTAATTTAAATGGTCTTATTATCGCGGTTAACCAGTACAAAATAATCTCCCCAAAGTCAGTATCAATGCTGTTTGTTATAGTTTTAGTTTGCCAACAGCAAAAATGTTTTGAGATCGGTCTGTTGGTCCTACGGACTGTTTCAATTTGCGTGCCAAGTCATATTGGAGGTTATTTGCCTTATTTTCGATTGAATATAGAGATAAGAGTCCTTTTTGCGCACTAATAAAGTGCTTGCAGATGCAAACGTGTCAAATGGGTGCGATGGATTTGAATGATACAAATGATAAAAGCTGGGTGGATTAGGCTCTTATAAACGGACTTTAATAGTTTTAATCTTGTAATATCCGAGCTAGAATGGAACTTAATACTCTGATTGATCGAGGAAGAATAATAATTATGTCAAACGTAAAACAAACGATCAAAGTTACAAAAAGTGATCTGCCCGTGAGCTGCCCGCAAAAAGGCACCCCATCTTGGGATATGCATCCGAGAGTTTATATTGAGCTTAAATCTGAGAAAGAAAACGATTGCCCCTATTGTGGCGTGCATTTTGTATTGGAAGATTAGTGCCTGCAAAATGAAGTTGGTTCGAGTTCTTGCGTAATTAATCTTATCTAAACTAGCCGATAATTATTTACACCACCCAACTTGATCTACTTATGCAGGCTACCGTCATAGAAATAGAGCGGCCAGCTTATTCATTTCCATCTTTTGAAAGCACTGGTACGAGTGCTTTTATTTATTGTCAGCAGTTCCCTGCCATTTAGTTTTTATCTCAATTCAAAGAAAGCAATTAAGAATTGCAGCATAAGTCGGCGTTTTGTAAGCTAATCGTTACAATTTTTAAGGTTTAATTTTTATTGATTTGTTGCAAAATAGCGCAGTCCAAATAATCAATATGAGTCCTGACTTCCTAGAAGTCATCAAGTCTTATTCATCGGGGTGAATATGAGTCGTAAAAAGTCAATTTTTATAGGTCTAGGAATCGTGGTAGCGACAATTATCGCTTTTATGGCCTTAATGTCCGGAAAACCGACGCCTCCTAAAAAACCGGTTGTCGATACTTCGCCATTGGTGGATGTTTTACCCTTGAAGCGTCAATCTGTTACTTTTGAAGTTGAAGCTCATGGTGTCATTAAGCCTCGTACAGAAACGACGCTTGTTTCAGAGGTATCCGGAGTGATTCAAAGCGTATCGGAAAAATTTGTTGCAGGCGGTTATTTTAGCAAAGGCGAAGTTTTATTGAGAATTGACCCTACGGAGTACCAAGTAGGGGTCGAGCAGGCAAAAGCCAGATTAGCAGGGCAAAAAGCCAAGTATTTGCAAGAACAAGCTAAAGCAGAGCAAGCGAGTAAGGAGTGGGATCTTACTGGACGGTCACGAGATAAAGCACCAATTTTAGCCCTAAGAAAACCCTTCTTACTCGAAGCGAAAGCCAATATGCAATCAGCTGAAGCAGATCTAAAAAAGGCACAACAGAAGCTGGATCGAACTGAAATCAGAGCGCCGTACGATGGAATGGTCAAAACAAAGCAAGCTGACATTGGTCAGTTTGTAGCCACAGGAACCCAGCTAGGCAATACCTTCGCAATTGACTATGCTGAGGTTCGTCTGCCCTTAACGGACCAAGAGTTAGCATTTATAAACGTACCTGCTTGGGGGGCTAATGAGAATGAGCAGAAGTCACCGGTTCGATTAGTGGGCACTTATGCAGGCAAGCAACACAGTTGGCAAGCAGAATTAGTTCGCATGGAAGGTGTTGTTAACGAACAAAGTCGTGTTCATTACGCAGTCGCGAGAGTGACCGACCCTTATTCGGTATCCAGTAGTGCTAATGCCGATACTCCGCTAAAAATGGGTACGTTTGTTACTGCTCACATTCTTGGAAAACAAGAACAGAGTTTAGTGAAAATTCCTCGAGACGCTTTTAAGGATCTTACTAGCATCCTGGTCAGCGACAAATTAAACCAACTATACTCTCGTCATTTAGAGATCGCTCGGTCGGAAGCAGACTTTGTTTATGTGCGCTCAGGGTTGGAAGATGGTGACAGGGTAGTGATGACGTCAATTCAATCGCCGGTTCAAGGAATGAAACTAAGAATCTCAGGTGAAGAGGTTGAAAAGACGGAGGTGGTCAGCGACGAAAACGTAAAAGGTATTGAATCAGCTCCAAAATCCGGTCACTCGGCAGTAGATGAAAAGTAAATAGCTATCAATCATTAGGAAATTAATCGAATGAATGACATACCAAACACACAAAAAGGGTTGATAGCTTGGTTTACTTATAATCCAGTTGCAGCCAACCTCTTAATGTTCTTCATCATCATTGGTGGATTTATATCTTATCAAATGATGACCAAACGAATGCAGCCTGATATTCAACCGAATATGGTTAGAATTTCTGTTCCTTATTTAGGCGCGGCTCCTCAAGAAGTTGAGCAGGGCGTGATTATCAAAGTCGAAGAGGCAATCCAAGATGTAAAAGGGATCAAACGAGTTAACTCTACTGCTAGCGAGGGAACTGGAACGGTTGTCGTAGAGTTGAATAACGATATTGATCTTGATGATGCTGTAAATGAAATCAAGATCAAAGTAGATTCTATTTCAACTTTCCCCGGTGAAACTGAAAAACCGGTAATTGCCAAAGTTGAGTTTACCCAAGGCGTTATATGGTTGAGTGTGTTCGGTGATATGGGCCAACGAAGTCGCCAAACGATCACTCAAGATATCCGTGATGAAATTATGTCATTGGGTCCGGTGAATAAAGCGATGATTATGGGTAGTCGACCGTATGAAATATCGGTCGAAATAAGCGATGAAAAACTGCGGTCATACGCTTTAACGATGACAGAGGTGGCGGACAAAATAAGACAGTTCTCTATAGATTTACCCGGCGGAGAAATTAAAACGGATGCAGGCGATATTCGACTTCGAACAATTGGACAGGCTTATTCCGAAATCGAATTTGCCAGCTTAGTTCTGCGCACAAATCCCGATGGAACACGACTTCTGTTAGGAGACGTAGCAGAGATTACCGACGGTTTTGTTGAATCTGACGGTTATGCTCGGTTTAATGGCAAACGCTCTTCCATTATTCAAGTTCAGTCGCTTGGCGAACAGAACGATATTGAAATTTCAGCAGCGGTGAGAGCTTACGTAGAGCAAAAAGAAAAGACCTTACCAGAGGGAGTCGACCTACAATTGTGGGGGGATGGCGCTCACTACTTGAATCAACGTCTCGATATGATGTTCGATAATATGCTGATGGGGATCATGCTGGTGTTTATTTTATTATCATTATTCCTCCGATTTAAAGTGGCTTTGTGGGTATTGGTCGGTATTCCTATTTGTTTTTTCGGCGCCTTTTTATTAATGGATAAAGTTGGGCCTGTTGCGACTAATATTAACTTTTTAAGTTTGTTCGGTTTAATTCTAGTGCTGGGAATCGTCGTTGATGATGCGATCATCATTGGTGAAAGTGTGTATACCGAAATCAAAGAAAACGGACACACTCGTGAGAATGTTATTATTGGTGCCAAAAGAGTGGCGGTACCTGCAACGTTTGGAGTACTCACGACAATAGCTGCATTTCTCCCGCTTCTGTTTTTGGACTTTATGTTCGCCCCCTTTTTTGAAGCTATTGCGGTAGTGGTGATTCTTTGTTTAGTTTTTTCTTTAATCGAGTCCAAATGGATATTACCCGCGCATTTAGCCCATATGAAGTACGAAGTCTATGATGAGAAAAACGTCGGGCGATTTGGAAAACTACAGCATGCAACTCGGCAAGGAATGGAGAATTTCGCTAAATTTAAATACAAACCATTGCTCGAATTCGCCACAAATCACCGTTACTTGACTTTAGTTAGTTTTGTGATGGTATTGATATTGTCAATTGGGCTACTTATGTCAGGTTTGATAAAAACAGAACCTTTTCCAAGTATCCCGGGTGATATGATTCAAGCAAGATTTACTCTTAACGATGGCTCTCCGATTACCGCAAGAGATGAAATGATCAAGCGAATGGAAAATGCTGTTAAATCCGTCGATGAGGAATTAGCCAAGAGAAACAACGGTGAAGGCATATCACAGCATTCTTTATCGTGGACTAATGGTGATATTGGCGGTGCGATGTTAGTTGAATTATCAGCAGGCGAAACGAGAGACGTAGATTCATACGAATTTGAACGCACATGGCGAGAGCATGTCGGAGAAATCGCAGGTGTTAAAGAGTTACGTTTTTTCTCAATGATGGGACCTGGTAGTGATGCGGCCATTAGTTTTCGCCTTGTTGGTAGCGACTACGAAAATTTGGAACGTGCCTCTTTAGAGTTACAAAAAAAGCTACAAGAGTATGATGGTGTTTATGATATCCGAACATCCAATAGTGCTGGTAACAAGGAAATAGAATTGGAATTAAAACCGAGTGCGGAGCTTTTAGGTATCACTCTCTCAGATTTAGGTCGACAAGTTCGCCAGGCGTTTTATGGCCAAGAAGCTCAGCGCATTCAACGCGGTAAGGATGAGATTAAAGTCATGATCCGTTATCCGAAAGATGAGCGTCGCTCGCTTGCTGATCTGGAGAATATGAGGATCAGAACGCCCACAGGTGAATGGATTCCGTTTTCTTCGGTCGCTGCATTCAAACTTGGCGAAGGTGTTTCTGCAATTCAACGAGAGGACCGAAAACGAGCTGTTTCGGTAATGGCTGATTTCAATCCAGAGAAAGTGCAATCTGGGTTAGTGATTGAAGAAATCAATAATGATTTCATTCCACAGTTGGTTAGTAAATATCCGGGAGTGAGTTCCGAGTTAAGCGGTCAAAGTAAAGAAGTGAATGCGTTGGTAAACGAAATCATGCTGTCGATGCTATTTGCTTTTGCAATGATTTACATACTACTTGCCATTCCACTTAAATCTTACATTCAGCCTATTATGGTGATGTCGGTCATTCCATTTGGTTTCATCGGTGCGATTATCGGTCATTTAGTATTTGATAAGAGTTTTAATATGATGTCGGGATTTGGGATCATTGCTCTTACCGGTGTTGTCGTCAATGATAGTTTGATAATGGTGGAGTTTGTTAATCGAGCCAAGGCTTCTGGTATGCGATTGAAAGATGCTGTACTAAAGGCCGGAGTGCAAAGATTTAGAGCTATTATGTTAACTTCTTTAACTACCTTCTTTGGATTGTTTCCGATAATGTTTGAAACAAGTCTGCAGGCTCAAATAATTATCCCAATGGCATTAAGTTTGGCTTTTGGAATTATGTTTGCAACAGTGATTACTCTTTTCTTGATCCCATCGCTTTATATGATTTTGGAGGATTTTAAAAAACTAGTAACTGGCGGACGCAGGTTAGAAACCTCGGGTGATAAGGTCGTGTCCTAATAGTCGTAATTGTTAATGAATATCTATTTCGAATAATCACCGCTTGGTCATGTTGTAAGACATGACCTTGTTGGTGGTTAATAATAACAACTTAACTATTTTAAGCTTATCTTCCGAAATTGTTGTTTTACCTTTCCCGTCCAAGTAAATTAAAAACTCAACTTTACTCTTTGGTTTTAATGAAAACAAAACAAAGTTCTTCACTTGTTGCTCAATAATTTCTTTGGGTAATTTGTGCCAAATCTTCTGATGCTTGGTTAAGTCAAACATTAAGAAACCTTGTTCAACTAAAAACTTCTTAAGTGGCGTATTTTCAGTGAAACTAAAATTCGGTTTAATTTTAGGACTATCGGTTTGATTAATAAACAAGCTAGTGGAAACTTGTTTGTTACTCCAGTCAACCACCAATAAACTCGAGCGGGTGAATCCAAGTTTATTGATACAAAGTTCCATCACTTGTCGAATCAGTTGATTAGCATTCTTAAAATTGCCAGGTTTACTTTTAAGTTCTCGCAAGAAGTTTTGAACCGACAAAAGTTCAGCTTTACCCTTTAGTTCACTCGCACTCTTTGCGTATTTTAAATCTCTTTTAACGGGCTTTTTGGGAGCAGCGGTTAGCCACTCAGGATAATTAGTGGGGCTTTTCTGTTGAAAAAAACTAACAGCGGGTACAAATAGAGGGCTGTCCTTCAACTGAACACTGCAATCATTAATCGCCTCGGATATGCCAAGGTTCATTTTTTTATCAGTGAGTGAAAAAGCGCGCTGTGCAATCTTAAAGTAATGTTGATAGCTATTTACCAACCAAGGAGCCATTATTGTTCGAGCAAGCCAGTTACAACACAGAATCAACCAACTATCCGTGAGCTGCCATTCTTTTAGGCTGGGTGTGCTTTTGCTATAACCGTTGTTAATGTACTCAATCAACTCAGAACGACTAAAAGGAGGTTGTTTGGAATAAGTAGTTTGGTTGAGTTCATTCATATTCCATTCTGC
>JAHRVB010000077.1 GCA_019090895.1 Kangiellaceae bacterium | reverse complement strand
TAACCAGGTATTCTATTCATTTAAGCGGATTATATCGCACCGATATTTTCTATTAAAACTCAACTTACCTTTTAAATCAATCACTTATATTAAACCCCGTCATTGAGCAACTGGTATAAAGTGAATTTATGCGATCTATACCCGGTCCATACAATCTAATTTCACTTTGATATCAGTTACTTAGAATTTTGGTTCTGCGGAAAGATCGCCGAACACTGGTAAAACACTACTTGTACAACAAGTTTTGTGCGGTTTTTTCTAAAAGGAAACCGACCCTGCCGACCATTCAGCGTCTACTTTAAATAAAAAACACTATTAGAATTTTTATTTCTTGATGCTTGTATATTAGATACCCTGATCTGAATGCAAAATCAGCTTTAATCTCTATTTTTAAAGGGGAACTAGAGTTGATTCCGCAGAGATAACTTGAATGGGTGATAATTGAAAATTACTGATAGGCACAATGAGTGCAGATTGACGAGCATCGTAATTTAGTCTATATCTTATATAGATTCGGAGTTATCAAAACTCTTTATTTTGTAAGGATTGAGCTATGTGTGAGCCAAAGCTTTTCTTTTCCCTAAGACGCCTATCAATTCTTGTTGTTCTTTACTTATTTACCGGCCTAAATACCGCACTTTCTGAAGATAAAAGTTCAGGTTGTTGGTGGAACGCAGCGGCCAAAAATTTCGCCGGTACGACTTTAAAAGGAGTCACCGAAAATACACCCGCATCCCGATATGTTAAAGCAGTTCTTGCTCCCGCTTTTGAAGCTGAAACCGGAATTATTGTTGATCTTGAATTAACTTCTTGGGAGGATATGTATGATAAGGGCATCCGTGATATGTCACGGGCTACCGGTATTTATGACTTCGTCTTCATAGAACAAGATATAATATACGCATATTTGGCTCAAGATTATTTGGTTAATTTCTCGGAACTACATAGAAATCAGGAAATATTACAAGCCCCTGCATTCAAATTCGAAGATTTTACTTCCTACATCGACTTCTTTCGGTCCCCTGAAAGTAACGATGTGTTTGCAGTTCCAATGGAATCCTTTTTAAGAGTTTATGCCTATCGTAGGGACTTATTTGAGGACCCACAAATTCAAAGAGCTTTTTTTAAGCAATATAATTATCAACTCATGCCGGCTACGACGATTAAACAATTTAATGATATTTCGGTGTTTTTTACGCGTTGGGGACAGGAAAAGAAAATACCTTTATGGGGAACAACTATTCAAGCGAGTGCGGTTCACCCAGCTTCGTTTTATGAACTATTTGAAACAGTTTTCCCAAGCTTTGGCATTAACAATTGGGGTATAAACCTAACCACTAAGAAAGCGTCATATAAGAGCGGTGGCTTTTTAAACAGCCCATCAGCTGTTGAGGCTCTTCAATTCTGGATCGACTTATTAAAGATCGCTCCTCCTGAAAGCTTCGGAAGCACATGGACAGAAAGCGCTTTGACGTTTCTTTCGGGTCGTGTTGCGCACGGTTGGGTATATGGAGAATATATTGTTCCAATGACAACCAATAGCCAACGATCTAACGTGACGGGAAAGATCGCTACAAGATTGCCTCCTCTAGCTCCCGGGATACTTGAAGATGCCAAAGGCGGGTCTGGTTATATCGGTTATTATGATGGTGGTGCGTTTGGAATTCCACATTCTTCGAATAACAAAAAAGCTGCTCTTCTATGGTTACAATATATCGGTCAACCGTCAGTCCAAACAGAATGGACATTAGCGACTGGTCGAGTTGTACATAAAGCAACTTTAGAAATACCTGCAGTCGTCGAAATGGATCGAAGAATTGGAAATTATTTCAGCTTAGTCCGAGAACACGACCATTTGTTTGCTGGCGCCCCTCCTCTAGCTGAACATGCCGCCATACGTGAGATCATCGCGCCATTTATCTATCAGGTGATACGTGGCGAACTACTTCCACGAGAAGCACTTAATTTAGCTGCGGCAGCGGTCGACTCTCGGCTAGTTAGCCCTCAATGAAAAATCTATCAGCGGTTAACTCTCGATTATGAAGCTGCTCTTTGATACTTCGAGCCTGCGTTTTAAATTGACCTCTGTATTTATCCTATTAGTTATGCTTCCAGCACTAGCGTTAATGGCGACTAATGCAATTGTGAGCTTAAATAGTGGCCTCGAACGAGCCTATATTCAATTAGAAACAGTCACTAAATTAAAAGAAGAGAGTCTTAACCGCTGGGTTGAACACTTAGAAAGTGATCTCGTTAGTACTCTTGATGCAAAAGAGCTACGCTGGCATATTTCCGTTCTAACCGAAGCTAACGACTCCGTAAGACTGTTCACTCAAGTTTCTTTTAACCGAGTTAAGACTGCGCTTGAAAGAACACAGTCAAGAGGTAAACGTTATACTGATATATACCTGTTTAACAAAGATGGGCTCTTGATATTATCGACATCCTCTGAACATAAAGTTCTGAAGTTTAAGGACAGTGAATCGTTTAAGACTAAGAGTAATGAATTCTCAATTCAGTTCCCACTGGATTTAGCCAAGAAAGAAAAAAAACAGATCCACGCAATTATGCCAGTTATAAATTCTAACGATCAAATTATTGGATTTTTAGTCGGTGTCGCTGACTCTTCCCAACTTACCCAATTGTTGGGTGAAAAAGAAGGGTTGGGTCTAACTGGTGAAAGCTTCCTAATGAGTAAGAATGGAATTTTACTATCAGCTTCAAACTATGTTCGCCATGCAATTGTACCAACCGAAAATAAGGTAACATTGTTGAAGCTTAATTCTGAGGGTAGTTATCGGAGTCGTCAAAGGAACTACCAAGACAAGATGACATTAAGAGTCCTTTATTGGCTCGATTCATTGAAAGTGGTACTGGTCACTGAACAACAAGAAAGTGAGGCATTTGCACCAATCTATACCGCCCTACGCGTGAGCGTTTTGGTAACAATTTTTGCACTAATCCTTGCGATTGCACTCGGTATCTATTTTACCAAAAGGCTTACAGCTCCGATGCTGGAATTAGCACACTCAGCTTCACAAGTCAGTAAGGGAATTCTAGACACCGTTATAAAAGTCAAAGGTAGTACCGAATTTGTTAATCTAGCGAAAATATTCAATTCAATGACTTTGAGACTGCGAGAGCTAATCAACCAGTTAGAAAATAGTGAACAACAACAACGAGATCTTTTGAACAACACTTCTTCAGTTATTTATATCAAAGATTTACAAGGCCATTATGTCTTTGTAAATCACCAATATGAAGAATTGTTTAATGTAAAAGATTCAAATATCAGTAAAAAATCTGACTTCGAGATATTCCCTGATAGAATTGCAAAAGAATTTAGACAAAACGATAAAAGAGTACTTAAGTCGAATTCGATTCTTGAATTTGAAGAGACAGTGCCCTTAGCAGACGGTGAGCATACATACCTTTCCGTCAAGTTCCCTTTGAAAAATAGTAAAAACGAAACATACGGTGTGTGCGGAATATCTACAGATATAACCTATCTTAAAAAACAGGAAGAGGTGATTTTGCACCAAGCTCACTTCGATGCCTTGACCGACCTACCTAACCGTTTTCTATCACTTGATAGATTAAATCAGATGCTTAGAAGTAAAAAGAGAACTCAAACTCCTTTAGCGCTGCTATTTCTAGACCTAGACGATTTCAAAAAAATTAACGATTCTCTAGGCCATGAAGTCGGGGACCAATTACTGGTTCAAGTCGCCAACCGACTTAGCCACTCACTTCGAGAAACTGATACTGTGGGTCGTTTAGGTGGCGATGAATTTGTAATCATACTAGGGGAAATTGCGGATGGAACAGACGCAAGACCTGTCGCCGAAAATTTACTGTCTGAAATGCGAACCCCGTTTCATTTGGCTGAGCACGAGCTAATACTCACAGTTACCATTGGTATAGCTGTATTTCCAGATGACGGAGAGACACCTGCAGAATTAGTCAAAAGTGCCGATACTGCAATGTATTCAGCAAAGGCCGATGGTGGGAATGCACATTGCTATTTCACAACAAAAATGAAAGAAGACGTATCCCGTCAGTTGCTTTTAGAACAAATGCTGCATAATGCTCTAGCAAACAGGGAACTAAGTTTATGCTACCAACCAATAGTAGCTATAAAAAGCGAACGTATCGTAGGTTTTGAGGCGCTTATTCGTTGGCAAAATACTGAGTTAGGATTTGTTTCTCCTGATGAGTTTATTCCAATTGCTGAACGGACAGGCTTAATTGTCAATATCGGTGAATGGGTTCTAAATGAGGCGCTTTCTACATTGGCCAAACTAAGAGATAAATTTGGTGAACACTACAAAATGGCCGTTAATCTGTCACCTCGAGAATTTAGAAACCCGCGTTTCATACAGCAAGTAAAAAATGCAATAGCAAAAGCCGGAGTCCCTTACGGTGCACTCGATTTAGAAATTACCGAGGGCGTTCTAATGGGAGAAACAAACGATATAAGTAGAACTTTATTATCACTGGATAAAATGGGTGTCGGTATTGCAATGGACGACTTTGGAACAGGGTATTCTTCATTAAGTTATTTACGTAAATACCCTTTTACTGTTCTTAAAATTGACCAGAGTTTTGTATTTGATATCGAAACAGATCCGCAAGCTAAAGAAATAGTGAATGTAGTCATTGCAATGGCCCATATTTTAAAGTTAAAAGTAGTTGGCGAAGGTGTCGAAACTCGCGAACAATTAAACTACCTAGAGAAACATCACTGTGATTCTGCTCAAGGCTATTACTTCAGTAAACCACTTCCCTACGAAGATGTTCTTCGATTGCTTGATAGTGAGAGTTGTACAAAATAGCAATAGAGCTTCTCAATTAGTAATCTTTGGTTTCCCTCCTTTTTATTTTTAAGTATCATTACGGCAAGATATCGACTGTCAATCGAACAAAACTAACTACTGCCGGATATTTGATGAATTACTTGGCTCACGTGTATCTAGCTGATATTACCCAAACCTCTCGAGTGGGTAACTTTGTCGGCGATTTTGTTAAAGGCGACATATCAAAATTAGAATTAACCGTTGAACAAAAATTCGGTGTTTATTTGCATCGTAAAATCGATAGTTTTACTGATTCACATTCGATAGTTAAACAGAGCCGCCAACGTATTTCGAACGAAAGAAGGCGATATGCCGGTATCATCGTCGATATCGCTTATGACCATTACCTAGCACATCAATGGGGTAAGTATAATTCGGCCACTTTAAGTCAATTTGTAACTTCTTTTTATAGCGAGTTGAATCAGTCTAAACCGGAATTACCCGCGGCTTGTCAAAATACCATCCCTCATTTAGTTAAAGGAAATTGGTTGGAAAACTACACCAATCTTAAGGGGGTTGAATTCGCACTAAACGGGATTTCACAGCGTATGAAGAATAGATTTAGGCGAGAAAACCCGCTGCACAATTCAGTTGAGGAAATCATAACGAATTATTCTTATTTAGAAAGTGACTTCAAAAGATTCTTTCCAGAATTAGTCGAATACGTACGGTCTCTAGCTACTTCTAACAACCACTATTGACGCAGCATTCATCTTGAAGAAAATTGACAACTTCTAGAAGCGCATCATATTGAGGTAGGCAATAAAGTGTTCTACTTTCGCGGACTTGTTTTATGAGGTTAACTTTGACCATTTTTGCGATATGGTGAGATAAGGTCGATCCTGGAATACCTATTTCCTTCTGAATATCCCCCACTGCCACACCTTTAATACCCGATTTAACCAAGTGTTTATAAATCGCTAGCCTCGTCGGATGCCCCAATTCGGATAGTCTTGCAGCAATTGTTTCTAATTGATCTTCTGTTTCTATCACTCGTACTTGCTTCATTTTATTTCCTAACTTTGTTGACATTTCGATAATACTAGAAATATAATGATTCGACAAATCTAGAAATACCAAATTTATGTTGGTGGCTCGATCTAAAAATAATTTGTATTTGGATATAATAAAGGTGCACCGTGACAATTGAATTGAAAGTACCAAAGACGACTCTTATCAGTTCTCCGACAGTCGATATCAGCCGAGAAGGTAGACAACACGAATCGGTCGATGACGATATAATAAAGTCATCAGCAAAAGAACTTTCTAAATTAGTAGTAGAAAAACGCTTAGGCATGCGATCAAATAACGGTTTATTCCAAACTATCCCTGTGTCTATAACTCCTTGGATTATTAATAAAACGTTATTCGAACAAGCACAACAATCTGCATTCGCTGTAGCAGATGTATTTGTACGAGCAAGTGAAGATACCAATTTTCTTAAAGCTGGATTTGCTGACTACCCAAACAATAATGACTTAATCGATACCTTCGCAAGGTTATTGGGGTCTCACAGAATTGCAAAAAATATCAATATTAGTCGTCAGGATTTATTGCTCGACAAAAATAAGCAGTGGCGCTTAGTAGAAAGTAATTCTATTTCAGCAGGTATGGGACCATTTTGCGACAAGCTCGTTCAAGCACAAAAGACACTACCGATTAACGTAAACAATCATTATGTCCAAAATCCAGCGACAAGACTCCAAGCTAAATCGGTTTTTGATGCAGCGGTTAGTCTCAATGGAAATACCACTCCTCTAATAGTATTTATTGTAGAGGAAAGAGAAAATAATACCTTCGATCAAGCTTTGCTTTCTGATGAGTTAGAACATCTAGGTGCGAGAGTAAAATACAAAACGTTAGTAGAACTTCGTCTTCAATTAGATTCCTCTGGAGACTCTCTTATACTGTCAGAACACGGTGTGGTTGATCTCTTCTATTTTCGCACAGGTTATAATCTTGATGATTATGAATTCGAAACTAGCAATTCACCAAACCACTCTCAAGTAGTAACCGAACTGCCGCTCATCGCCCTTAGAGTTTGGATTGAGAGTCATCGTACATTGGTGTGTCCATCGATTAATTATCAACTTGCCACTTCCAAATGGATGCAAATGAAGTTGTCTTCGTTAACGGTCGACGACCTCGAGAGCCAGCTGGGTTCTTCTCACCATATTGCTTCCATCGCATACAAGACACTTGGGACAAAGTTTTTCATTCCCGATAGTTTTGATGAAATTAGATCAAAATTAGATTCTAAGCGTTGGCTCCTTAAGACTCAAGGTGAAGGTGGGGGTAACGTTTTTGAGAATTATTCAGAATTTGAAAAATCGCAAGATATAAAAAGTGAAAGCTTAGATCCATATTTGCTAATGGCGAAAATAGATGTAGCTCATCGACAGCATCCCGTCGCTAAACTTTCCAACGGGGAGTGTATTTCTCACGACAACGTCATATCCGAACTTGGCATTTTCACCATGAGTAGTACAAATGACTACGGTGGGTATTTACTTAGAAGTAAGCCAGAGAGTCAACTAGAAGCCGGAATTCACAACGGGGATGGATTTCTTGATTGTCTAGCTTTAGTTCGTTAGTAAGCCGAACCGCTCTCACTTAAATACACTAGATTCGCCGGCTCAATTCATCGATAATTTTAGCAAATGATTTATCAACGGCCATACTATCATCATGTAGTTCATCGAACCTTTCTCGAGTTTCGGAAATAATGCCTCTATATACGGGTTGAATTGATGAATCCATTTTCTCTGCAAACGTAGGATTTCCAAGAACATCTGTCATACTATTAATGATCAGTTTTGATTGTTGAGCTTGAAATTTAAATTGTTCTTCAACTTTTGTTATTGTGTCTTGAGTGGTTCTAATAACTTTCTTAAGCACTGCTTGCTGTTGATGCAATGCGTGCTCGTCGTCCAAATTCTTTAAATGCTCATTGGCTAACTCCATCACAACGGCCAAACTGTCTTTGTATCTAGCGCATGTATCAGGATCATCCTCCGGTAATCCATGGGCAACTAGCGACATCTTGTCAAAGCGAATTGATAATCGTCCTCCTTTCTGTTCAAATCGCTCACCAGAAAGGTCGTCTGATAAGAGCTTTGTATTACTTTCTGAAACAAAACCTTCTTTTGATTTGTTAAGGGTTTCTTTCCTACCTCTAAGTTGTAAGTTTCCGTCTAATTGATAGTTCTGTACTATATTGAGTACCTGCTCGGCCAAGGCATCTAAGCAGTCGCAGTTAATTGAATTTCTAGCGAAGGAGATTATATTACTTTGGTCTCCATTAGCCGTCATCATAGTCATGCTCATCGCATTGGCATCAGCGAGTTGTTTTTCTATAAATTCTCGCTCAGCTTTTGCTTGGTCAGAACTCGCATTATCCAGATTCTGCTCTAGAAGTCCTATCCTATTCGAATCCTGTTTACCTAGGTTTGCTAATTGAAGAGAACGATCATTTAGCTCCATCACGACAACCGATAACTCCTCTTCTAACATTTTTATACAAGTATCTGATTCTTTGAGCATTTGTTCTAATCGAGGGATAATTGATTGTTCTGGAGTAGTCAGACCACCTTCACTACTCAATTCAAAGAGCTCTGATTTGAGCGTCGCTATTAGTCCTTTTTGTTCTACATTCATCACTTTTAGACGCGAAAACTCTTCTTGGCCAGCGTTGTCCCAATTGCTCTGATCAGGGCTAAGGTAGCTTACTTTCTTAGACTCAACAGGTTCTTCCACACTTGCTTGCCGACTCATAGCTTTTTCTATACTGTTATCCTTTTCCGATGAAAGGCCGACTTTTTCTTTGTTAGTTTTTTCGTCAGGAAGAACTACATCATCTGAATAGATTGTTACTGCTTCGAGGTGTTTACACAGTTCAGCCTTTACACTATCAAGTTCTTTGTTTTGTTGATTGAGTCTTACATTGAGCGATTCAATTTGCGTTTTGAGCTCTGAGGTATTTTTGGCTTCGCTATCGAGTTGCTCTTTAAGGTTGTTTCGTTCATCAATCGTATTATGTAGATTCTCTTTTACAAAATTGTATTTTTGTTTGAGAACTCGAAGTTTGTTAAGTCGTTTTCGGACATCTTTGAAGCCCCGCTGCCAAAGCTTTTTTTTATTTCTATAATACCAGGCAAGCCCAACGCAAGACAATACCGCAACCAGTGCTATTTCCGCACCAATAATCAAGTATATTGACTCTACATACATGACTAATAGCCCTACCTTTGTCGAAGATAATAAGTTCGCACTATTGAATAAATAAACAAGAGTTAAGTAACTTTAGCTGTAAACAAAATATCGCTATTTGATATAAATTATAGAAGTAAATCATGTTTATCGCCAAAAAGCATCGAGTATATTTTGACAATATATTTAGGTACTCGCTCATTATTCCCTTACCTTTCTAACATCGCTATTCTAAGTCTTTTAGAGACTTTGCAGTTGATAATTATTTAGATTACCTTTAGCATATTAAAAGTTAAATACTCTATTAAAGCCTGACAACTTATAACCTTTTATTTGTAGAGATTCTCGGCTATATTATTACAGTGCGAGATATTTAAACATTCAATGCCGTCAAAGGATATTCATGAGAACCAATTTAAATTACATGGTCTCTCAAACGATTTTCAAGCGATACTCAATCCTTGTCCTTGTGCTTTTTACAACCGTTATTGTAGGGTTGACGGCATATATCCCTAAGACCATAAGAAACTATTCTGAACAACTCGCAATTACAAGAGGGACTGACACCTTAAAACAGTTTTCGATTCTTCGGCATTATTATACTGACAATGTAATCAACAAATTAATTGCTCATGATGAATTTACTATTTCTCACAATCATAAGAATAATAGAAACACTTTCCCTCTGCCAATAACGATGATCAAAGATCTAAGCAAACAATATGAAGCGCTAGGCATTAAAATTAACTTATACAGCCCTTTCCGTTTTAAGGACAGAGTGAACACTCCGCTCGACAGCCAACAACAAAACATTTGGGACCAACTAAACCACCAACCTAACACCGTATTTAGTAATGCGCGTGGCGATACAGTGAGTGTCGCCTTACCGGACTTAATGATATCGCCCACTTGCATTAAATGTCATAACAGTCATCCGCTCTCACCAAAGAACAACTGGCAGCTTGGTGACGTGCGAGGTGTTTTTCAAGTCGACATTGATATTAGCGATCAAATAAATAAGGGATTTATTCTCAGCTACTCAATAGCATTTGTTTTGGTAATACTATTGTTAATAGTATTTACATTTATGCTAATGATTTTTAGAAAACAAGAAATTGAAGTGATGAACTTCTTCAATGCAACTCACGACCCATTGACTAAACTGTATAATCGTCTGTTTTTTTTCGAGCGACTAGAACTTGCATTAAACCAGGTAGATCGTAATGAAAACAGAGTTGCCATAGCATTTATTGATTTGGATGGTTTTAAGACTATTAATGATACACATGGTCACGACGTCGGAGATAAAACACTTTTAGAAGTTGCTCAGCGACTACAGTCGGCAACTAGAGAGGTCGATACCGTTGCTCGACTTGGCGGCGATGAATTTGCTGTTTTGTTAGACAGCGTTGATGAAGATAACCTTGCTAGTACGGCAGAAAGAATTCGGGATTTTATGAGTTCACCCTTTGAATATAACGAAGTTACTATCAATATAAGTTGTAGCATTGGACTTGCTGTCGCTCCCGACAATAGTTGTGATAATTCCACTCTGATGCGTATGGCTGACAAAGCAATGTATCAAGCTAAAATGGCCGGCAAAAACACTTATCGATTTTATACTACCGAACAGTAGCCAATACTATTCAAATACGAGAGTGCCAGCTTGTATGATAAAACAAAACTTAATAACTGCATCAATCTAATAAAATTTGATCCCACCTCTTCCATGTCAAATTAACAGACAGCCAGATTATAGCCAAACTCTCACAGATTCAAGCGTTGATTTCGTATGTTCAGCCCGATGATTCACCAATTGAATTAACCAATAACATGGCTCACACTTTGGATTCGAATCATTTCACGGATTGACTATGACAATCGCAAGGAAGCAATTGGTTGATAGGGAAACGGCTGGCTTTTATCATTGTACTAATCGCTGTGTACCCAAAGCGTTTCACGGGGCAGGCTCTCTGCCGAACTTTTCTTTGT
>JAHRVB010000076.1 GCA_019090895.1 Kangiellaceae bacterium | reverse complement strand
TGCCAAGCAAGAACTAATAGCTGGTGCTGGCAAACTTAAGGTTCCTTGCTTGAAAATTGATGAGGGCGAAGGCAATGTACAATGGATGTTCGAATCGAGCGATATCATTCGCTATCTGGAGCGGCGATTTGTTGAAGCTTAGAAATTCTTTCACCGATTAAAATTATCGAACCACAGACCAAGCCTCAGATCTAATTCTTAAACAGCGTTAATTGCTGAAGTCTTCATATCAGTCACTTAAAAAACAAATCGTTCGAAAGAGTGGTTTGTTTAAATAATTCAAATTGTTAACTTCTTTTATTAAACCGCTCTAACTCTTACTGCTCATATTTAATCACGAAAATTTAATACCAATTCTATTAGAATTATCTGTAATGAAATAAAAATAGAACGCTAAAATTTAGCGTTCGAATGCGGTAAGAGGGACAAGCATCGATATACCAAATACAGTAGAGACTATGAAAGTCCTAAAAACTACTGTAAATTCGACCATGGTATATCGAGTGGAGTAGCTAAAGCTTTCATATCCAATGGAGCGTTCCGTTCAATGGGGCGTCGTAATAATAACTCTAAATAATAAGAAGAATAATGATGAAAAAAACAATCGGAATATGGCGCTCGTGGGCTTTAGTGGCTGGCATGATGATAGGCTCAGGTATTTTGACCATGCCAGCCTTGCTTGCAGGTTATGGTAGTTATAGTTTTATCGGTTGGGCGGTGACTGGGTTTGGCGCCGTATGTTTAGCTTTAAGTTATAGCTTTTTGTCCGCCCGTAAACCTGGTTTAGGTGGCCCTTATTTTTATGTACAAGAGGCCTTTGGTCCAAAAGCCGCAGCAGTTGTCGCTTGGGGATATTGGATATCATTGGTCGCATCAGTGGCCGCTCTTGCACTTTCTTTCACAGGTTATAGCGAGACCTACCTATCTTTTATCGAAAATAATTCCTCATACAGTGCGGTATTTTCAATAGCGATTATCATCTTGTTTACGGTAATAAACATTCGCGGTGTGCGCGAAGCAAGTATGGTTCAATTAATCACTACTGTAGTAAAGATCCTGCCTTTGCTATTTATAGGCGTTGCCGGGATCATGTTTGGTGAGGTCGAAGAAATTCCCGCAATTAACCCTGATGACAGTTCGATATTTCAGATGGTCGCTGGATTATGTTTACTGATCATGTTCGCCTTTATTGGTGTCGAGTCGGCAACTTTGCCATCGGAAGACACAATTGATCCTAAAAAAACTATTCCCAGAGCTTCCATACTAGGTACTCTCACCGCAGTAATTGTTTATATGCTTGCCATGCTAGGTTTAATGTATATTATTCCTTTGGCTGAGTTGCAGCAATCAACCTCGCCTTTTGCTGATGCGGCACAAATTCTTATTGGCAACTCGGGTGCTATCATTATCACTATCGGTGCGCTATTCGCGATTAGTGGTACTTTGAATGTGTGCATTATGATCACCGGAACCATCATGCTAGCAGGCGCAAGGGATGGCATGTTTCCTAAGTTTTTCAGCCAACAAAACGAACAAGGCACTCCGGTACGAGCATTGTTATTTTCAAGTGCGTTGGGCATCATCTTTTTGTTGATTAGTAACAGTAAGTCTCTGATCAGCAGTTATGAATATTTGGTGATAATTGCTACTTTTGCTGTGGTGATTGTTTATTTAGGCACTGGTTTAGCGAGTTTGAAATTACAATGGAATGACTATCAACAAGGGCAAAAACTGAGTGTTGTTAATTTAATCATAGCTTTATTCGCCACGCTATTTTCGGTATTGGCTATTATCGGTACTTGGGTGTTATATCAATAGAAATTAAGAGTATTTTGATTGGGTCAGAACAACTTGAAATTTCGAGTAAAAATGATTAGTTGTTCTGCCCTTGTTTCTCGCCATGTTTTTCTAATCATTAGAAAATTGATACAACCCGAAATCACCCAGGTTAACCGTTTGTTCTCCCGTAGCGTTTGGATACGCCCGTCGAAATATCTCCTTAATCGGTAACAGATCGAATTCTTTTTCAATTGTCACCTGTTCATCGCAATCATCATGTTTCGTATAACCAATGACATTGCTAAGTTGCACAGGATCATTTTCTTGGAATACCTCATCGGCGAACATTGTAAAGTCATGAGATCCACAACCGCCGGTTACTGAAAATTCAATCTTTACAGCATCGTCGATAATTTCTGATTCATTGATTTGAAAGTTGTCCGTAACAATATCAAGTAACGCGAGGTTAGTGACGAGAGTTGGCCGTTGGTGAAAAGCAATGACATCTTCGAGCCCGCCGCATTCAGAACGCAACGCTATCCAAGCGTTGTCTACAAGAGTATTACACGCATTCCCATAGGTTAAGTATCGGTCAGTTGGACAAGGGCTTGTAACGCAAACGACTCCTGCTAACGGATTCTTAGCGCACACGGGAGCGTAGTCGGCAGTACACACGATGGAATCACAAACAAGATCAAGCTGTTGACTGATCGAGCAGAATTGTTGATCCGTTTGAATAACTTCCAAATTGTAAATGGTTTGATTGGAAGGTAGATTTATATCGTAATTCCCATCGGTAACAATCTCATAGCTTGTTTCGGAGATTGACTCAAAGAGAGTGACATTTCCCGTTAAACCAGACGCTTTCAGGAGTATCGTGTTATCTGAACTAGATTCCTTTGGATCATTAGAATTACAAGCCATTAGAAAGAATGCTAGTAGAAAAAAATGGATAAATTTCATAGTTATCTGCCTTTTCGTTACATTGCTAGATTGATTAAAAACGATTGAAGTTCAATAGAACAATCTTATCTTGAACGCGGAGTTCTTTCTGTTATTTGACTAATAAATATTGTTATAAATTGTAGGGTGTAAACTTTGAATAAGCTTTCCATTCGGAAGAATAGTTTTATTAAATGATTGTAATTTAGTTCGATGGCTTGAATAAAGTTAATTGAGGAATTTTATTTATTATTTGAAACGGCCCTGTATAATCTAGCGAGTCCATTTAAATTAACACGACTATCAACTTTATACCTATGTCATTCGATACAACTAATCAAAATAAGTCCCGACAAAATCTAGAGTCATTCGACGAGATTTGGGTGTTCGGTTACGGCTCACTAATTTACAAGGTTGATTTTCCAATACTTGAGAAAAGGCCGGCGAGTATTCGAGGTTGGCAACGACGATTTTGGCAAGGAAGTCACGATCATCGCGGTACACCAGAAGCGCCAGGAAGGGTGGTGACCTTGGTGGAAAAAGAAGACGCAGTGTGTGCAGGCATCGCTTATCGGGTCAGTCATGATGTTTTCGAGCATTTAGATCACAGAGAGAAAAATGGATACCTGCGTTATGAAATCGATATTGACTTTGATCAGAATAACGATGCTAGTAATGACGCTAGTCACAAGGCGTTAAATTCGATCACCGGTCTCGTCTATATTGGATTAGAATCGAGCGAAGCATTCCTAGGGCCAGCCTCGGAACCATCAATTGCTGCTCAAATTCATCAAAGCATTGGCCCGAGCGGCCGCAACGATGAGTATGTTTTTCGTTTAGCAGAAGGACTAAGACAATTGAATGAAGAAGATGAGCATGTGTTTGCGATAGAAAAATTGTTATTTGAGCTAACCGGTAGATCCTCAAATTCGTAAGGTAGATCTAATCAACCAGAATTACCTAACCAGAACGAAGCAAATAGAATTAACTTATTAAAACGAACTAACTAGATCGAACCATCTAGAGCGAACCAAAATCTGATGTGGAAGCGGCCGGTAGACCGCGGTACACGCCATCAGCAATTTGCTTGCATCACACCAGAATCGGCCAAAATATTATTACAACGAGTGGTTTCATTTATTGGATTTTGAGTGGTTTTGTTTTCTGAAAAGCGATTGCTGAGCCATTCGCTTTTCTCTCGCAATACCAGCGTCATCCGAAACAACTCTTCCATAACATCCACCACTCGATCTTTCAGCGGCGAGTCTTTCATTGTGCCGTCTTTGTTAAATTCCTGATAAGCCTTTGGAACCGACGATTGATTAGGAATAGTAAACATGCGCATCCACCGACCAAGAATTCGCAAGTTATTCACAACATTAAACGATTGAGAACCACCGGTCACTTGCATCACTGCGAGGACCTTGCCTTGAGTGGGTCTGATGGATCCTTCGCTCAAAGGTATCCAATCAATTTGATTCTTGAAAACGGAAGTATAGTTGCCGTGTAATTCTGGTGAACTCCAAACCATTGCCTCGGACCATTTTGCCAATTCTCTAAGCTCTACTACTTTAGGATGTTCAACCTGTACATTATCAAACAAAGGCAATTCAGAGGGATCGAACACCCTAACTTCTGCGCCATATGATTGTAGAATACGTTTGGCCTCCATGGCTAACATACGGCTGTATGATCCCTCTCTAATCGAGCCGTAAAGTATAAGAACTCGCGGAGCATGGTCTAAGGATTTATTCCTATTCATCTGAATCAAAGTTTCATCCAGTGAATGGTTAGGAAATAGGGTGTGGTGTTTCATAATCAAAATCTCGTGGTTTTAGTTTCTGAAATTAATATTGCAAAGTCAATCATTCCGTTATTCAGTTATTCCGGTATTATGGAAGTATATGTAGAGAAAAAGAACATTTCACTCTTGTTTGGTTTCTCTATTGCATGGAGTTATTATATTTCTAGTATAATCGAAATGTCAAGTTGTCACCCTTAACTCTTAAGAACCGACAACTTGTTTGTAGATATATCTAACCAACTTGATGGATAAAGCACTACAGCGCCGATATAAGATGAATCGAGATAATCGAAAAGTACTGCGGGATTTTAACCAGTGGTAGGCGTCTGTTAATCATTTTTTGCAATTAGGATTTAAAAGGCCTCATAAAATAAAACTAAAAGAGGCCTTGTTTGTATTTAACAATAACGTTCAAGAACTTAAGTTGGAAAACAGCCCGGAAGTTCTGAGCCTACTATACATTCAAGCTCCGCGAGCCGAGCAATAATAACACTGCTTCCATAGACATTGCTGAATTCGATCCGAATGAATCCAGTGCTATTAATCAATTGACTATTTTCAATTGCTCCTTGTTCTACGTCGTCGATTCTAAACATCAACAAACCTGCCGCACCAGGGTCGTTGTCCAAATAATATACAGTCGCTTCATCAGCACCATCTACATCCCAACTAAATACAATCGTGTTATTGCCTGTATTGGCGTAAAAATGATCAATGATTGGCGAATGTGATTCAATCACTTCAAGTACTGCCGTATCAACCGTTGTTCCTACTTCATTAGTAAGAGTAGAAACAATCGTGGTAGGACTGCCGTGTAGCAACCTATCAAATTCCAGATCCATCATTTGCAAATTGGGTAAGCTCAATATATCAGCAGTTAACAAATCGCTCTCTATGTCTACTCTGTCGGTGCCTACGAAGCGCCCGCCAATCCTTACATTATTTTTGGCGATAACATAATCATCTTGTGGTGATGCTCTTTCAAACAAAGGTTTAATCGAAACTTCCCATTCCCGAAATTCCGGTTCTGAATCGCCAAACGTAAGGCTAATAGGTCCTTGTCTGGCTGCACCACAACCAAAAGTGACGGTTCCTGATTTAACCATCTCATCTTCTTGATATTGCCACGCATTTACTCTGACTCCCGTTCCTTCGGGTGCACTTCCATTTAAAAAATTATCTTCAATGGTTCTAGTAAAATTCCATGATGGGTTAAGTAATAGCGTGTATGAAAAGTGTATTGGCAGGTCGGGAATCGCGCCGATAAAATCGATTGTGAATTCACAAAAGCCCCTGCCACCACCCGCTCCAGCTCCTGCTCCGGGCCCTCCAATGCCGCCGGGAAAACCAGCCCAAGCGTCGACATTAAAAGAACTAAAATGAGATGTTTGAGCGCTTAATGATAATCCAGATTCAGCGGCAGGATTCGCAATCACAGTGCCTACGCCTTCTTGTAGCCATATGCCGGTAGACTCATTCAAAGTCCAAACGGGGATCAATTCACCAATTTGAATATCTTCACCATAGATACTCTGGTTGGTATAAAGCGGTAGCTGCAGGTCAGCAACCTCACCATCTGCTAATTGGAGCTCTTCACCATCTTGATAAAATGTGTAGGATACTACGCCGTAGGAAATAATAGGTTGTTGTAAAGACGCTCCTTCGGGAAGATCTGCTTCAGCGGGTAATCCATAGAAACTACCTGGGAAGGCTTGTTTTTTGATCGGGTCAGATATATCGACGGGAACAATATAGAGTTCAACGTTGCCAGTAACCATTGAGCCATCAGCTTTCACCAACGCATTATCGGACAAGTTTACACTCGCGCCATCAATACCTATGTACTCACCGCCGCGTGTTGCATCAAAAATAATGGGGGGTCGTTTATCTAGCAATGTGACTGATTGAGTCGAGTTGAATAAGGTGTTGTCAAGAAACAGTAACCCATCTGTGAAACCTTCCTTATGCAGCCTTACAACACCCTGTGATTCATTGGGTTGACGTTCTGCCCTTCAACACTAAATACATCTGAAGAAACAGTGACATCAGTGACCGGTAAACCCCGCGAGTCTACAAGGGTGATTTTGGTGATAGTATCTGCACTGCTGACACTTACCGTGGTGGATTGAGCACTATTATCACTGGCTACTGAAGTAGTCACCGATAAACTCACATTAAAATCGCCTTCGGTCACATAGGTATATTGAGGATTCTGCTCAGCGCTGGAGCCGCCATCACCAAAATCCCAAGACCAGCTCGTGATGGTTGAGCTTCCATTGGTAGATGTGTCTGAAAAATCAACGGTTAATGGCGCTTTTCCAGACTGAACTGAAATATCAAAAAGAGCCAGTGGTGCTTGACTGACTGGTTCTTCATCAAATTCAGATTCTTGTGACCGGTGGTCGTGGCCAAATAAATTGCAACCGCTCATAAAGACCAGAATAAAAAATAGTGCGCTAACTTCCCACACATGAAATAACTTTTTATAGTTAGCTGTAAATAAGTTTCTCTTTCTCACCTTAGTCATTTTAAATGGCTCCATTACTGTTGAATCAGATTAGTTGACAGGTTAATCATATAGAGGGGTCAATTTTGAAGCTTGAAAGCAGTGTGAAGAAGTTTGAGGGTTCTTGAAAATTATATGATTCAATGGTTTACGTAATTTGATAGAGGGAGGGGTGGCGGTTTTAATGAAGTATTTTTAAGAATGCTTATAATTGATCGACTTGTTGTAAACTGGTTAGAGATTGTCGATAAGTACTGCGGGATATTAACTAAAACTAGGCTGTCTGTTATTAGTTTCATTGATATTAACTTCAAAGTCATAACTGAAGAATTTGCTAGAAAAGCAAGAATATGCAAAAAAGATGGATTTAAACCAAACTTCTTGAATTAACTGCTCGTCAAACTCAGCATATGGAAGATGAACAAACATTAATTGACCAAGCGAGCACTGGAGATATCCAGGCATTTCAGTCGCTTGTGGAAGCGTATAGTGGAAAACTGTACGTAGCCGCCTATCGTATTTTGGGCAATAAAGAGCACGCTGAAGACTGTATTCAAGAGGTCTTTCTCAAATTACATCGAAAGATCGGCACGTTTAATAATCAATCAAAATTTAGCACCTGGATATATCAGGTGACGGTCAACACAGCCATCGACTTACTTCGTAAACACGCAAAACATCAAAATGATAGTGAACAAGATTTGGATCAGGTGGTTTGTCATAAAACAACCCAACCCGAACAGTCTGTTTGGCTCGATAATATCAGTGCCAAAACGCACCGAGCACTGATGATGCTCAGCGAAGAAGTTCGTTTAGCTTTTATCCTACGACACCATGAAGACCGCAGCATTAAGGAAATTAGCGAAATCCTAGAAGTTAATCCCAACACCGTAAAAAACAGAATCTACCGTGCAATTGCGAGACTACGAGAAATATTAGATACCAAGGTGATTGATTATGAAACAGTGGAATAGTGATGAACTGATCCTCTTCTATTATGGGGAGCTCAATCGACAACAAAACATCGAAATCCGAGAGGCACTCGCTAACTCGCCAGAGCTTCAAAAAAGTTACGCAGCAATGTGCGAATTCTTGGATAACAAAGTGGAACTGGCTGTACCCGAAATAGAGCAGTCACTTAATCAACGAATTATGGCTGGTGTTTATCAGCAAATAGAAAATGAAAGCCGGACAGACTCCAATTATGAAGATGTTAAGGGTTCTTTGTTTACAAGCTGGTGGTCATCAGGATTTATTGGAAAGCTTGCTGGTGCATCTGCGATTATGAGTGTGTTGGTTATCAGTACTTTCTTTGTTGGACGATGGTCATCTCAAGTAGAACAAAACAATCAGATTGCCGAAAGCACGCCAAACAGTGTTAGCTCGCCAAATACGAGTAGCATACCAATGGCTAATAACAGCCCAAACGACCGAACCGATGTTGCTCAATTTAGTCCACGAGAGAGCGAAAGAGTCTTCTTTAGTAATGTAAGTCAGCATCTAGAAATTGGCGGGCGAGTTTTGCAAATGGTAAGTAACGGTAATGGCGACCTTGCAGAAAAAGTGGCGGAGCGAAAACAAACCATTGATGAATTAGTGGCTTTAAACAGGCTTTATAGACGTTTAGCCGAGCAGTCGGGTGATATTCAGTTGGTTGGATTATTGCAACAAATGGAACGAATGTTTATTGAACTTAATCATACAGACACAACGACTAAGGCTACAGATTTCGAAAATATTCGAGAAAGACTCGAACAATCTGATTTGCTTTATCAACTAAAAATTACCGATAAGAAAATAGAACAAAAACTCATTTAGTTTTTTGCATTGAGAACAAAAAGCAAACCGATTAATGATAGAGCCGTCTAATAAAACAGCTACACCGAAACAAGCTTACACAATCGCAATACTAGTACAGTTTAATGAATTAAAATCAAAGGTTTCAAAAATGAATTTATCAAATAGAAATACAAGTCGAAATTTAAAAAAAACAGTAGCAACGTTAATCGTTGCATCGGTACTTGGCGTGAGCTCGTCAATCTTGGCAAAGGAAAGTTTGTATGCCAAAGGACAAAGCCAATTAGATGCTAAAAATTGGAACGAGGCGCAGCAAACGTTTAACAGAATTTTATCGCAGAAAAAAGGCAAGCATGATGCCGCTCTCTATTGGTTATCTTATGCACAGTTTCATAATAACCAGAGTCAACCTGCACTAAAAACCATTGCAAAGCTAATAAAAGCACACCCGAAAAGTAGTTGGATTGACGATGCACAAGCATTGAGAGTTGAAATTAAAGATAGACTCGGTGATTCTGCAGAGATTGATAATGATGAACTGAAACTCTATGCGATTAATTCATTGATGAATTCGTCTTCAGAAAAAACACTTCCATTACTTACCAAGATTATCAAAGGTAAAAGCTCAATTCGTATAAAGAAAAGAGCGATGTTTGTGTTGAGTCAAAGTGGTAACCCAAGGGCATTTGAGCTATTGGCCGAATTAGCAGGTAATGACAAGAATGAAACCCTGCAAAGCTATGCGATTGAAACTCTCGGTATTTCTGGCTCCAAAAAAGCGATGGCATTCTTGGTGAACGTTTACTCAGAAACCAGCAATGAAACTATTAAGTCTAAGGTGTTAAGAGGGTTAATGGTTGCCAACGATTCAGCGTCATTGATATCGATTAGCCGAAGTGAAAGTAACCCCGATCTAAAGCGAAGAGCCATTAAATTACTCGGTTCTATGGGGCATGGTAAAAGCCTAGTTGGTTTTTATAAAGAAAAAGGATTTAAGGCGTTTAGGAAGGATTTGATTCATGCATTAGCCATAGGCGGTAGCGCTGAGAGGTTATTCACCCTTATAGAAACGGAAAAAGATGATGAGCTGAAGCTTTACGCCGTACAGAAGCTTGGAATAGTGGGCGGTAAAAAAGTGTCTGAAGAGCTCAGCAAAATCTACCAAGCCAATAAGAGCATCGATGTTCGCAAGGCGGTCGTCAAAGCACTGTTTATTCAGTCAAATTCTAAAGCGTTGATAGCGCTTTTGAAAACAGAAAAACAGCCGGCGATTAAACGGGATATATTGAAGAAGCTTTCGATAATGGGTGATGATGAGTCGGTCGATTACTTCGCTAATATACTTGATGATGAGGGCTAGAGTTATGAATGCAAGGACTATTAAAGAGCGCGTTATGAAAGCACGGGTAATAACAAATAGGGTAAAACGTAACCGACTAAAATTTGTTTTAATTTCATTGATAGCAAGTTATTCATTGTTCGCAACAGCAGAATCAAACTTAGTGAATGCTGTCGAAGAACGTCTAGAAGTTGAAAAAAGCATAACCCAGTCTTTATCAGCGAATAAAACAAAACTTGAAGACAACTGGCTGACTTATCGGATCGCAATGGAGCCTAAAAATGGCATGCCCTGTTGTTTTCAAGGTCG
>JAHRVB010000075.1 GCA_019090895.1 Kangiellaceae bacterium | reverse complement strand
GCTTCAGTCCAATTCCCAAGTTTATATGATTCTACAAAGATCAAAAAGCGTCAACGTAAATGAGTTGTTTCTTTATGTGAGTTAGGTGCTCTATCTATCACGATGAAAACGACTTTAGTTAATAACTAGAAACTTAAAATAGTTGGCTGATAGGAGTAATGGATATTAAAAGGTTTTCAGTTCAATTGAATTGATTTACTTGACGGTACAAAAATGCGACTCAACCATTAACTTAATTAGTCACGGGTTGAGTCGCAGCGATTAAATTACATTAATTAAAAAATGAAATCTTCGCTTTCAAGTGCCATCATCGAGTCAACACCATTGATAAGACAAGCAGCATGACCTTTTGCTCGAGGTAACATGCGTTGGAAATAAAACTGAGCTGTCTTGACTTTCGCTTCATAAAAACTCTTTTCTTCGGTTCCCGCAGCTAACTTCTCTAATGCCAATTTGGCTGATTTGGCCCAGAAGTAACCAAGAGTGAGGTAACCGGAAAACATAAGGAAATCTACCGATGCGCCGCCAACCTCATCGGGATTTGCCATGGCTTTCTTACCAATGGCTTCAATTAACTCGCCCCACTCCTTTGAATAGCTCATAAGCGGTTGAACAAATTGACCCATTTCAGGCATTGCCATACTATCTGCGCAGAATTGACCGACTTCAGCCGAGAAAGGTTTAATGATTTCGCCGCGAGTGCCGAGTACTTTCCGGCCTAATAAGTCGAGGGCTTGAATACCGGTGGTACCTTCATAGATACAACTAATTTTAGTATCTCGCATGAACTGTTCCATGCCCCACTCTTTGATAAAGCCATGACCACCAAATACTTGTACACCATGGCTAGTCGCTTCAAAGCCAAGTTCTGATAAGAAGGCTTTAGCAATAGGAGTCAGTAATGCTAGTTTTGTTTCTGCGATTTGTTTGGTTGCTTCGTCGGCGTCAGAATGGCCGTAATCGACCAATTGTGCCAAATATGCTAACAATGTTCGTCCGCCCTCGGCGATGGATTTTTGGGTTAACAGCATCCGTCTAACGTCAGGATGAACGATAATTGGATCTGCTGGGCCATCGGGGTTTTTAGGGCCAGACAACGATCGCATTTGTAGACGGTCTTTTGCGTAGGCTAGTGCCCCCTGGAAAGCGGCTTCTGCAGCCGATACACCTTCGTTAGCAACACCGATTCTAGCGGCGTTCATAAAGGTAAACATACAGTTTAAACCGCGATTCACTTCACCTAACAAATACCCTTTTGCATTATCGAAATTAATTACGCAAGTGGCATTTCCATTGATGCCCATTTTGTGTTCTATCGAACCACAGTGAACGCCATTTCGGTCACCAACGCTGCCATCGCCATTAATGCTAAATTTAGGAACCGCAAATAGCGATATGCCTTTGGTGCCATTAGGAGAACCTGGGATGCGCGCAATAACAATGTGAATGATGTTTTCAGATAAGTCGTGGTCACCGGCTGAAATAAAAATCTTAGTACCGGTAATTGAGTAACTACCATCTTCGTTTGGTTCTGCCTTAGAGCGCAACATGCCCAAATCGGTACCACAATGTGGTTCGGTTAAACACATAGTACCCATCCAGCTACCTTCAACTAATTTGGGTAGATAACGTTGTTTTTGCTCGTCGGTGCCGTGTGCTTCAATGGTCGCCGAAGCACCATGACTAAGGCCTGGGTACATTGCCAAGCTATGATTGGCACCAATCATTAGTTCCGAAATAGCAACACTAAGCGAGCTTGGAAGGCCTTGACCACCGAATTCTACGGGTGAAGACAAAGTAGGCCAACCACCTTGTACATATTGTTGATACGCATCTTTAAAACCATCTGGGGTAGTCACTACTCCATCGGTCCATGTACAGCCTTGTTCATCACCAATTTGGTTGATAGGAGCAAATACTTGCTCGGCTAATTTGGCGGCTTCTTCAGTTATAGCGTCGATCATGTCGATACTGGCGTCTTCATACCCTAGTTTTTGATAATGCGTCTCGCAATCTAACAGTTCTTGCATTACAAACTTCATATCTCTTAAGGGCGCTTTGTATTCAGGCATGTTTCCTCCAAACAAAAATTACTAACAATTGAGCGATTTACCACTCATCGGACCAATTTTAAACCGGACTGGCTATATAAAACAAATGAATTTATATTATTACCTACTATTCGCTTACATAATAGCGTATTGCTATTAACGATGGCTTGCACTATTAGAATTGTGAATAGATCGCTATCAAAAAGATTCATTGGTGTATCCAAAGGTTCGCCTCTAGGATTGAGCCAGAATAAGGGAGCTCACCAAGCGGTATTTGCGCTTGTGTTAGACGCTTTCATCTCATTTAAACCAACCGGGATTAACTATGTCGCTGGAAAATTTATTATCGACACGCTATTCAACTCGAGCTTTTATTGATAAACCTGTTGAAGAAGAGCTATTAAAGTCACTATTTGCTACAGCGCAAAGATCAGCGTCGAACTGCAATGTACAACCATGGCAAACTTGTGTTGTATCCGGTGAAACGAAAGATCGATTGAAAGCGAAGTTTGTAGCGTTATTGATGGGCGGTGGAAAACCCAATCCAGATTTTAATTGGTTACCAAAATATGAAGGCCATCATCGTGAACGACAGTTTGGCTCGGCCAATGCGTTATACAGTTCGTTAGGAATTGCCAGAGAAGACAAGCAGGCTCGTCAAATGGCTATGTTACGTAATTGGCAGTTTTTTGATGCACCTCATGCGGTGTTTTTCACTATGGATAAGTATCTGGATATTATGGGCGCTGTTGATCTTGGTATTTATGCCCAAACGCTTTCTCTGTTGTTGCATGAAAATGGCATAGCAAGTTGCATGCAAGGTGCATTAGGGCAATTCCCCGATCCGGTGCGTGAAGTACTTAAGTTACCGACTGAGCGAGGTATTTTATTTGGCATGTCTTTTGGTTACGCCGACAATGACGCCCCAGCTAATGAAACACGGACCGACCGGGCGCCACTTGATACCGCCGTTGCCTTTTTCGATTGAAATTAATAACAACCTATTGAGTTAATCATGGATTTAGTCGATTTAGAATTTGAACAAAGTATAGCGACTATTACGCTGCAAAATGGCAAAGCCAATGCTATTTCTCCGCAAGTAATCGTCGAACTCAATCAAGCACTCGATCAGGCTGAAAAACAACAAGCCGTTGTTATTTTGACTGGGCAAGATGGAATTTTTTCGGCCGGGTTTGATTTAAAGGTGATGCGAGCAGGTACCGATTCTGCACTAGCTTTAATTACCGAAGGTTCTAAATTATCCCGTCGATTGCTTTCTTTTCCTTATCCCGTAATTATCGCCTGTAGTGGTCACGCGGTTGCAAAAGGCGCTTTTCTTTTGTTAAGTGCTGACTATCGTATCGGTTGCTCTGGTGATTTTAAAACAGCACTTAACGAAGTTGCTATTGGTATGACAATGCATTTTGTAGGAGTAGAGTTGGCACGTGGTCGTTTATCATCAAATTACTTGAGTCGAGTGATTCTAAATGCCGAACCGCTAGGGCCACAAGCTGCAGTTGCTGCTGGCTTTTTTGATGAGTTAGTTTCGACTAGTGAATTAATGAAAGCTGCGAGAGAGAAAGCACTGGAGCTTCAGAAGTTAGACATGACAGCACATTCTAATACCAAATTGAGAGTTAGAAAACCTCTATTGGACGCATTAGATAGCGCCATTGAGGTGGATCTGAAATCCATCGCTGAGAACTTCTCTATAAACTAACATTTGCTTTGCAAGTAACTAGTGAATAAATGACGAGCATTTAGCTAGTTACTAGCTTTCAAGTTCTAATCTCTAAGTTCTTTCCTGAGAATTTTACCGACATTTGATTTAGGCAGCTCATCTTTAAAAACAACCATCTTGGGGCACTTGTATTTAGTCAGATGCAAATGACAAAAATCGATAATTTGTTGCTCTGTTAATTGTGGATCTTTACGGACTATAAAGACCTTAACCATTTCACCCGTGGCTTCGCTCGGCGCGGCAATAGCTGCCGCTTCTAAAATAGCAGGGTGCATCACTAGCACTTCCTCTATTTCATTGGGATAAACATTGAAGCCTGAGACGATGATTAGATCTTTCTTGCGGTCTATGATTCTAAAATACCCATTGTCATCGACGTTGGCGATATCGCCCGTGGCTAACCAACCATCCTTGAGTACTTCATCGGTTGCTTCAGGTCGGTTGTAATAACCTTTCATAACTTGAGGTCCCTTAACCCACATTTCTCCAGGTTCACCAAAGGCAACTTCGTCTCCATTGTCATCGACTAGCTTAATATCAGTGGATGCGCCAGGGAGTCCAATGGAACCGTTGTATTCTGTTTGAGTATAAGGACTGGACGTCACCATCGGTGCACATTCTGTTAGACCATAACCTTCCAACAATCGATTGCCAGTAACATCAACCCAATGCTGTGCAACGGGTTCTTGAGTTGCCATTCCACCGGCAAAAGAAATTTTTAAGTGACTAAAATCTAAACTCTCAAAACCTGGCGTATGCAATAACGAATTAAACAGAGTGTTTACACCAGTGATAGCAGAGAAAGGATATTTTGCTAGTTCTTTAACAAATCCAGGCATATCTCTCGGGTTCGTGATTAGCAGGTTAGTCGCACCGTACATCAGTGGACTAAAGCAGTTCGAGTTGAGTGCAAAAATATGATAAAGCGGCAATGCTGTTACCATAATCTCATTACCATCTTCAAATACCGGTGCTGTATTGACTCTCGATTGTTCCAAGTTTGCAATCATGTTTCGGTGAGTCAACATGACGCCTTTCGAAACTCCAGTCGTTCCACCGGTATATTGCAGAAAAGCCAGATCACCATTGTGTATTTCAACGGGCGAATGATTGAGCTTGTTACCTTCTCTTAATGCATTGTTAAAGGTTACAGCATTCGCCAGATTGTATGCTGGTACAAGTTTTTTAATACGTCGAAGCACAAAATTGACTAGGGTGCCTTTAACCAAATTCAAGCGATCGCCAATAGCCGCTGTGATCACATGCTCAACTTTTGTCGAGTCTATGACGCTCTCCAACACATGAGCGACATTTTCGAATACTAGTATTGCTTTTGCGCCAGAATCATTTAACTGATGTTTAAGTTCTCGCGCTGTGTAGAGAGGATTAACATTGACAACCGTAAGGCCAGCTTTTAAGGCACCAAACAGAGCAACCGGATATTGCAAAATATTGGGAATCATTATGGCAAATTTATCACCTTTAACGAGTCCCAAACTCTGCTGCAAATAGGCCGCGAAATCCGTTGCTTGCTGCGAAAGTTGTTGATAAGAAACGGAAGCGCCCATGTTGACGAAAGCCGTTTCTTTACTAAACTTTTCAGTAAAATGATCGACAAGTTCCACCAAGGATGTGTACTTATCAGGATCGACTTCGTGAGGGATTCCCACAGGGTAACTTTTTTCTAACCAAAATCTTTCCATCAGTTCGTGCCTTTATTTTTATTAAAATTTTTGCGCCCTAAGAAAAGTAATGCTTCCAATTAGGTGATTATAAAACTTCAAATAATCCAGCTGCACCTTGTCCACCACCAATGCACATACTAATGACGACATATTTAACCCCTCGGCGCTTACCTTCAATCAGTGCGTGCATGACCATTCGAGCACCACTCATTCCATAAGGGTGTCCAATTGATATTGCTCCACCGTTAACGTTGAGTTTGTCTTCAGGAATACCCAGTTTGTCGGCACAGTATTTCACTTGTACAGCAAAGGCTTCATTTATTTCCCACAGACCGATATCGTCCATGGTTAAGTTATTGCGTTTTAGCAATTCAGGAATCGCGAAGATAGGTCCAATTCCCATTTCGTCGGGTTCGCATCCGACGGTTACCAAACCGCGATAAGCACCGAGTGGTTGAAGGCCTTTTTCCTTAGCGAGATCTTTTTCCATTAATACCACAGCTGCAGCACCATCTGATAGTTGCGATGCATTTCCACCGGTGATGGTGCCATTTTCTCTTACCGCTTTAAGGCCATTTAATCCTGCCAAATTTGTCGAAGGTCGATTGCCCTCGTCTTTGGTTAGAGTGACTTGTTCTTTAGAGGTTTCGCCCGTTTCTTTATTTAAAACAAGCTTGCTGCAAGTGACCGGAACAATTTCATCATCAAAATATCCAGCTTGTTGTGCTGCAGCTGTTCGTTGTTGAGACTTCAATGCGTATTCGTCTTGAGTGTCTCGAGAGACGTTATAACGATCTGCAACGATTTCAGCAGTATCGAGCATTGGCATGTAAATCGCGGAATTAATACTCTTAACCGTCGGGTCAACTGCACGATGCATATTCATATTATCGTTTTGAACTAAACTAATAGAGTCACAACCGCCTGCCACAACGACACTAGAACCATCACAAATAATTTGTTTTGCTCCTGATGCTATTGCCATTAAACCAGAAGAACACTGCCGATCGATTGTCATTCCCGCTACGGTCACTGGTAAACCAGAGGCAATAGCGACTTGCCGGCCGAAATTCATTCCCTGCGTACCTTGTTGCAGAGCTGCGCCAAAAATACAGTCGTCGATTTCATTGGGATCGACTTTTGCTCTTTCTACCGCCGCTTTGACTGCATGTGCCGTTAAAGTCGGCGATGTTAAATCATTGAACGCACCACGGTATGCTTTGCCAATTGGTGTACGTGCTACAGAAACGATTACAGCTTCTCTCATTAGAATTCTCCCGTTACATTTTCAGAATAATTTTTACGAAATTGATTAATGTTAAATTAATTGTTTTCCAAACTGATACGTTAATTACTTTTTACCACTCATATAAGCCATTGCTTTTTTGACGTACTTCTCGCCTTGTGCGGAGCCTGTTTGAAGCGCTTGTTGTCCCTCGGTGGCGGTAATAGCCGACCAATTCTTTCGGACGTTTTCCGGCGTTTGCTCTTCTAGGGGAATAAATACCCCATCGGTTTCGAATAGGTTAGCACTTGAATATCCACCAGCTCCAGCACAGAGAATAAATCGATTTGGAGCGTCATCATCACAGAGCGTTAACATGCCCGCGGTAACTGCTTCTGGGGCGAAAAGTTTGACGATTTCTTCGGGCATCAAATCTTCAGTCATACGGGTACCAGCAGTAGGAGCGAGCGCATTGATCTTGATTTCGTTTTTGGCACCTTCTTGTACTAAGGTATTCATAAACCCGAGTAAGGCCATTTTCGCTGCACCATAATTTGATTGACCAAAATTACCGTACATGCCACTGGAAGATGTGGTCATAACAATTCGGCCGTAATTTTGTTCACGCATAATTTCCCAGACTGCTTTTGTGCAATTAACGCTGCCCATCACATGGACGTCCATGACTAATTTAAAATCATCGAGGGACATTTTACTGAATGACTTGTCGCGTAAGATTCCAGCATTATTCACCAAAATATCAACACGTCCCCACTTGTCCATGGTGGCTTTTACCATGTCTTCAACTTCAGAATAGTTGGCTACATTAGCACCATGACTAATAGCTTCACCGCCTTTTTCCTTGATCAAATCAACGACTTCTTGCGATGCTTTAGACGATGCTCCGCTACCGTCTCTTGCACCACCTAAATCATTAACGACTACTTTTGCTCCACGGGCAGCAAGAGCTAATGCGTGAGAGCGACCTAAACCATTACCTGCACCTGTAACAATGGCGACTTTACCTTTAAAACTTATAGACATAATTGATTCCTCATCGCGTTAAGCTTATTTGACCATTTGTACCGAGATCCATTCTGCAACTAATGCTGGCGTCTCGGAACCTTCTATTTCGATAGTTACTTGAGTGCTGAATCTGAATTGACCAAGTTTCTTTTCTTCAATTGATAACGTTTTTGCATGAGCTCTAATTCGACTATCGACTTTGACTGGTTGCAAGAAGCGAACTTTATCAAAACCGGCGTTTAATCCCATGTAAAAACCTTCGATAATCAAACTATAACTCTCGGCAAAATGAGACAGCATAGAAAGGGATAGAAAACCGTGGGCGATGGTGCAACCAAACGGTGTCTCCTTGGCTCTTTCTGGATCGCAATGGATAAACTGATGGTCTAGCGTACAGTCGGCAAACTGGCTGATTTGTGATTGAGTGACCGTATGCCAATCAGTCGCTTCTGCTTGATGATTAATATAATTGCTAATTTCATCTTTTTTTATCATTGTTGGCATTACGGGTTCCTTCTAATTATCTTTTGGTCGATGTGACCCGATTGTCAATCGACCTTATTCCTTTCAGAATTAAATTTGTACTATTTTTTAATTTAGGAATATTGCTTGGCGAGATCACGACCCAACTGCATCATATGTACTTGATCCGGACCGTCCGCTAAACGTAAGGTTCTTTGTCCTGCCCACATCTGTGCTAAGAACGTATCCTGACTGACACCAACAGCACCGTGAATTTGAATAGCTCTATCAATCACATCCAGAGCCATGTTGGGAGCCACTATTTTTATCATTGCGATTAGATCTTTAGCAGCTTTGTTACCTTCGGTATCCATCTTTTGAGCAGCTTTTAATGTCATTAACCGTGCCTGCTCTATTTGACAAGCAGAGTGAGCGATATCTTCCCGTACTGATTGCTGTTTTATTAGTGGTCGCCCAAATGCAACCCGTTGATTAGCCCGTTTGCACATTAGTTCTAACGCACGCTGAGCCGCACCAACACTTCTCATGCAATGATGAATTCGGCCAGGCCCTAGGCGACCTTGAGCGATTTCGAATCCTTTTCCTTCACCGACTATAATATTTTCAACAGGCACTCGTACATTATTAAAAACGATTTCCGCGTGACCTTCGGGGCTGTCGTTATAACCAAATACGTGCATGGGGCGAATACGCTCGACTCCCGGTGTGTTCATTGGAACTAAAACCTGTGATTGTTGGATATATCGATTACTATTTTCTGGGTCTGTTTTTCCCATCACTATCATAATTTCACATTGCTTTCGACACGCACCACTAATATAGAATTTACGGCCATTGATGACGTACTCATCGCCGTCTCTTTCAATTCGAGTTTCAATGTTGGTTGCGTCACTTGATGCGACTAACGGTTCCGTCATCGCAAAGGCTGACCGAATTTTTCCGGCTAGTAATGGCTCAAGCCACTTTTTCTTTTGTGCTTCATTGCCATATTTAGCAAGCACTTCCATATTGCCAGTGTCTGGTGCCGCACAGTTAAAAACTTCGGGAGCCCACATCACTTTCCCCATAAGTTCTGCCAAAGGCGCATATTCAAGTGTCGTTAGTCCAGCGCTATAATCTCCGTAACTTACCGGCAGGAAAAGATTCCACAATCCTTGGGCTCTCGCTTTTTCTTTAAGCTCTTCCAACAGCGGAGGTGTTGACCAAGGATCGTCTTTGAGAGATTCATGCATCTTCTCTTCATTCGGATAAACATATTGATCCATGAAGCTGGTTACTCGAGCAATGAGATCTTGCACTTTTTCGCTGTATTCAAAATTCATTTTAATATCCTTACCTGCCTATAAGGTGACAAGCCGTTAAATTGGAAGCGAAGTCCGAACAGGGAAGCTGATCGGGGATGTCAATAATTCTAGGACGCACGTAAGGATTACAAATTCTCTACGTAACTGACCGGCCGAAAACAAAATTCTGCGATGGAACAAGGTTTTGAGGATTATTAGGCTGTTACAGCGTTGATCTTCAATTCTCTAACAAAGCCTAACAAAATACTTTTGCTTGTTCTTGACTTCTTTCGAGTGGACTATGCTAAGCTCGGCCACTTAATAAGACAAATGAATAGTTCTTATGACCTACTATTAAAAATATAGATAGTTTATTTGATAAAAAATGAACTATCTAAGTCGGCATATAGATGAGGGAGGATGGAAGAGATGAAAGTTGATTTGAATCTATTTACTGTTTTTGAAGCGATCTATTGTGAAGGCAATGTCACCAAAGCCGCGTTAGTCTTAAACTTGTCTCAACCAGCAGTGAGCCACGCTTTGAGCAAACTACGAGAACAGTTTGACGATCAACTTTTCTTTCGCCAGGGCAATGAAATGAAACCTACGGTTGTCGCTAAAAACGCAATTACCGATGTTCGAGAAGCGCTCAATCAACTTCAGGTCTGCCTTCAACAAGCCAAACAGTTTGATCCAGCGAGCTCGCGCAAGACATTTACTTTATCAATTCATGGTTCGGTAGAAGCGATGTACCTGTCTCCGCTCGTGGAAGCTATTTCCATCGAGGCCCCTCAGGTTGTCATAACGAGTAGCGCTCGAGTACGGAGGACCGAGCTTGAGAATAAACTCGCGAGTGGAGATATTGATGTGGCTCTCGACGGGCTGATTCCCGTCGGCGATTATATAAAGCACACTCAGATAGATGAAAATGAAATGGTAGTCATTACTCGTAAAAACCATCCTCATGCAAAAGGCACATTGAATTTAGAACAGTATCTAAATCTAGAACATGTATTGGTTTCATCACGTTCGACAGGTCCCGGTATAGAAGATTTTCAATTAGGGCGGTTAGGTCTGCAGCGTAAAATATCACTCAGATGCCAACATACGCTCGCTGCATGCCGGGTTATTTTGGACAATGATTTGGCTCTCACCGTACCAAGAAACGTCGCCCGCATGTATGGCCAAATGTTTAACCTGTGTACTTATCCTTTCCCAATTGACTTGCCTAATATCGGCATACACCTATATTGGCACTCTAATATTGATAAGGACCCCGCCAATCGTTGGCTTCGCGAAAAGATAATTTCAGCGGCGTCTGGTAAATAAAACATTGGCTAATTCCATAATTGAGCCATTTGAGTTCAATTAAGTGATGTAAGCACTAACTTGCTTGTTGGTCACTGAAAATCGGACGTTTCTAGATAAAGTTGTTTTAGTCGATGAAAAGGTTTGAGTTGCTTAATTGGAAGCTTAAGTGGTTCAGTGTTTGAAAAACTAGTGTTCCCTTCCATGGTTTTATTGCTCGAATTCGAATGGTTATCGTATTGAATGATTTGATCAAAACTAGTTGAATTGGTGATCTGATGGACTAAAAAACCCGATTGTGTCGAAGTTGGTATGACGAAATATTCACCCGTGCCCGAACCATTAATGTGATGGTTCAGCATAATCTTGTCTACGGATATAACTAGATTACCCTTCGAGTTGCCACCTCGCTCAAAATGTCCATGGAACAAGTCGGCCCTAAACTGGTTCAACTCGCCGTTCATAAGCATTCTTAAATCGAATTTCTCAGGCATCAATGTTATCAAACCATCGTTCGCAACATCTTCAAGAATAGACGCCAATTTAGCATCTGTTTTTATGCTAAAGATTAGTTGGTGAGCATGGATCGAATTCGCAAGTGGCATATGAGATGCGTACCATTGTTGCTGATGTTTGAATACCGCCATACCGTGAATGCCGACAAGAGGTTTTGATTGTAGGTGAGTAATCGCCATCAGTAACGGTATCGTTACCAGCAGTAGAATTATTGTTTTTTTGATCCAATTCATATTTCTAGCTTCATTTGATAAGGTTTGTCTGCGTCACAAGAATCTATTCATTAAAAAATACAATTATTATGAATTTAAATTTACTCTTTCAGTGACTGTTTGTTGAGCATCTCGTATTATTAATTCCATATCAATGGCAAATCGGCTGTAATTGATTCTGCTTGAATCGGTTCAAAATATTCTCTTAATTCTTATTGAAGATATTATGAGTAGCAAGCCGTCATTGTCAACGACTATTCTGTGATTGGGCAGATGGTGAAGAGTGGGCTGTTTTTGGCCTATCTGCCAGACTATTGGATTGGCGAATTGGGATCGGTACCAATCCAGTTGAGTGATCAAACTTTTTGAAGATAGGAGTTTAACCAATGTTTAAGAAAACTGGCGGCTTTTTAATAATACAAATTCTACTGGTCACTAAACGGCTGTTATTAATTTCTCTTTGTTTATTTACCGGGACCGTGTCGGCTGGAGTGTTAGAAAAAATACAAGATAAAGCATGGATTCATGGTAGTGAAAACTGTGCAGATAATGTGGAGTCGTCAATTGACCGACTTAAAGTCGACCAAAATACTTATATCTTGCGACAAAATAAATGTACTCACTTTGAAGCACCTTTTATCTATCTACTCTTTGGTCAAGAAAAACTACTGGTTCTTGATACAGGTGCAACTGCGGAGCCTGCAAAATTCCCCTTATATTCAGTTGTATTGGAATTAGCCCAAACTTATCAACAAGTTCATGGAATAAAAACACTCGAAATTTTGGTGACTCATTCACACAGTCATAGCGATCATTATGCTGGTGATTCGCAATTCGCCAACAAAAAAGGGATTACTCTCGTGGAACCCAATAGTAAATCGGTTAGAACCTTCTTTAATTTTAATCAATGGCCACAAGGAGAGTCTATTTTGGAATTAGGTGGAAGGGAGTTGATCGTTCTGCCAATTCCCGGTCATCAAAAAGATAGTATTGCCATCTATGACTCTCAAACTCAATTGGTGTTAACAGGTGATAGCTTTTATCCTGGCCGGTTGTACATTCGAAACTGGAGTGAATATCGAAATAGTATTAAAAAATTGGTAAATTTTTCGAAACGATATTCTGTACTTGGTTACGCTGGAACACATATCGAGATGGCGAATAATGGAGTTGACTACTCAATGGGTTCTAAGTATCAACCTGGTGAGGTAGGATTATTGCTGAAGCCTGCAGAATTAGCTAAGTTAGATAATATTCTTTCCCTGCTGGGACAGAAGAAAACTAGAGTTTCTACGCCAAAATTTATAGTGTATCCATTGAAACAATAAGTTCAAACAATGCTACTTTTCAAGATTAAACCGGTCTAAGTAATTAATCTTAATGAATATTCTATCCTTCTAGTCGAGCGATAACAGCGCTTGTGAGAAAACGAATATAACTTATTGAGATGTTAAACTCTAACTGTAGATAAAGATTTTAAGTCAATTGATCAGCTTGCAGATTCCGATATTCAGACTATTCTTTAGGGAATCTAAATTAAAATAACCTCCTGTTTTCGAACGAATAGTAGAAGTAAGAACCGCCCGTTCGGTTTCTGACTGCTTAGCTCGGGTGGGAGTGCGATATTCGAGATTCTATGTTTCCTGTCACAAAGCAACTTTCAACGAGACGAATTCAGTTGTTAGCTGTGCTTTTTGCAAGCGGTTTGCCTTTCCTACTTAATCAATTCGGAATTGACTTTGCTTCAAGTTCATTATCCATTTCAGAACTGTTGAGTGATTCTCAGTCTACTTATAAAGCGCAAATATTTGAGTTCATGGCCGGCCCGCTCCATCATGCGTTTTTAGAGTGGAGTGCGGTCAGTATTGCAATAATTACAGCAATTGCTTCGCTCATACATTATTACAACAACAAAGATATTGCCGTGCCAATTATTGGTTTGGCCCTTCTGTGTGCGGGGTTCACCGATGCATTTCACACTTTGGCAGCCACTCACATTTTAAGCTCTAGCGCTCCAAATAGTGACTTTATCCCGTTTACTTGGGCATTCTCTAGAATTTTTAATGTTAGCTTAATGATTATTGGTGTGTTTTTAAGCATGTGGCTTGAAAAGAACTCGAGTAACGAGAGAAACAATCTGTTAATTGTTGGTGGTATTGGAATCTCATTTGTAGTTCTAGCAGTCTCTTCAGTAACTCTAGCTGCAACGAGTGAGTCCTTACCGCGGACCACATTCCCACTGGCTTTAATTACTCGTCCGTATGATGTTTTGCCTATGGCTCTCTTTCTGTTTGCTGGGGCAATTGTTTGGAATTGGTTCAAAGCAAATAAGAAACCGGTAGTTTATGCATTGTTGCTAAGTGTGATCCCAGAAGTCGCAACTCAGGCCCATATGAGTTTTGGGTCTGTTGGGCTATTTGATAACCATTTCAACATTGCTCATAGTTTAAAAATACTAGCCTATGGCATTATATTGATCGGAATTTTAGTCGACCTCTTTCATGTGAAAACTATCGACGATTCGAAAAACAAAAAGGAAAGTCTAAATCTTGTTAAGCAAAAAATTGATAATACAGGTAAGATTTTACATGTAGGTAAAGCGAGTCGTCCGCAAGCTGTGATGATCCCTCTTGCGGCCTTTACTCTATCGGTGATTATCTCTGTTTCGGTTGCAACATCATTCTATGTTGACGCTGAATCATTGATAAAAGAAAAACAGCTCAACGTAATGGAAGCTGAGTCAATATTCGTTCAACCACTTCTTAGTAATTTTTTTCGACACGTTCATAACGATATACTATTAATTAGCGGTACTGAACCGGTAACAAATTTTGTAGAGTCGTCAGTAGGCAACAAAGAAGATTTATCTGTATGGCAAGGGCGGGTGAGAAATATATTTACTCACTTCATGAAAAACAAAAGTAAGTACCTATCCATAAGATTCGCAGGGCTAGAAGAATCCGGTACTGAATTACTTAAAGTCTTACGGACCGAAGACTCACTGATCGTCACTGCATCTTATAATGAGTTATATCAGATTGGTGCTGAAAAATACTTTCAACAGGCGCTTAAGATGAGCGACAGTGGAGTTCATTTCTCTGATATTCAACTAGAACAAATTAGCAGAGAACTTCGAAGTACAAATACTCCGGTTATACACGTAACATCACCAATATATAACCCATCAAATGGAGATTTATTTGGCTTTATAATCATGGATGTAGATTTCTCCCACTTTGTTAGTGAGTTAATTGAAGCCGGTCATAAAAGCAATGAATTTTACCTTGCTAATATGCGTGGAGATTACCTTATGCACCCAGATTCGAATAAAATCTTAGGATTCGAATTGGGGAATAGTTACCCTATGCAAACCGAATTTCCACAAGTAAGTGGCTTTGATTCTCGTTCTACAGATGTCCATTTCGTGAATGAGATTAATCAACCGACTAAAGTCGATGGTTCCAAAAGCGATATTTATCAAAGATTAGGAATTCATAGAACTCTCAAACTTAAAGAGTTTAATAATTATTCTGTGCAGTTAATCGTTACTTATGATTATGGAGAAGTGCAAAACGAATTAATAGACTTTAGAATTCAAAGCTTCATGTTGGGAGCTGCTTTATCAGTACTGGCGCTGGGTTTGGCAACTTTCTTTTCCCGGCGACTAACGGCCCCGTTATTAAGGACGATTAAGGCGCTAGAATACTTTGAGGAAACTCATGAATTGGAAGGGTTGCCTACAAAGTCAAAGGATGAAGCAGGGGTTCTAGCAAGATGTTTTCATAATGTTCTAGCGATGAGATTAGTCAAAGAAAAAGAGCTCGAAGAACAAAAGTTCGCTATTGATCAACATGCAATTGTAGCAATTACTGATGTACAAGGAACTATTCAGTTCGTCAATAAAAAATTTCAAGATATCAGTGGTTATGACGAGAGTGAGCTTATTGGTAAAAATCATCGAATTCTAAATTCTGGCTTTCACCCTATAGAATTATGGAAAGAAATGTATCGCACCATAGCATCTGGAAACGTTTGGAATGCTGAATTGAAAAATATCAACAAGAACGGCGATAACTATTGGGTCGATACCACCATCATTCCATTTTTAGGAGAAAATAATAAGCCAGTTCGATACATTGCGATCCGCACAGATATAACCGAAAGAAAAAAATCAGAAACTGAACTCCTAGACACACAAGTTTTACTAAGGAAGACGTTAGCGTCAACAGATAATGGGATTATCGTCACTGATGAGAAAGGAAACGTTATCCAAGGTAATAAGCGTTTTATGGAACTTTGGAAAATCCCCAAGTCGATGAGTCTAAGGAACGATATTTCTGAGCTAAAGGAATACATAGCCAATCAATTGCAAAATCCGAAAGAGTTTATACATGAGATTAATCAATTACATGGAGATGCGACCCAAGAGTATTTCCATACGATTGATTTCTTAGATGGACGAGTGCTCGAAATGCTCTCCAAACCGATGTTAATAGGTAAAGAAAAGTTATACAGAGTGTGGAGTGTTCGGGATGTGACTCGAAGAGTGAACACTAGTCGACAACAGAAGATGGCTCTGCAAACGGCTAGAATAAAACTGGATATTTCTACCGCACTTTCCTCAGGCGATACTTTGTCAGACAAGATTGGAGCAGCGTTGATATCGATCTTAAGCCTTGATGGAAGCTCCACTATCGCGAGAGCGGGAATCTACCTTTCGGATAATGAGTTTGGACGATTAGAATTGTGTGGTTATATCGGAAGTTTCAGTACCGATTTTTTGAAATCAGAATCCAATATAGAAAGTGGTACCGGCATCATTGGTGAAGCAATGAAAATAGGAAATATCCTCACCAGTGATAATATGGCCACCGACTCTAGGGTAAGTTCCAATTTATCTGAACTTAAGAACAAAGGTATTTTCGTGGTACCCCTTCTCGATCAGTTACAAAGAGATAATCAAGCATTGGGTGCGCTATTTCTTATTACTGATGCAGCACCTAATAAAAGCGACGAGCAATTGTCTTTGCTAAGAGAAATAGGAGAAATGCTAGCACTGACAATACTGAATGATCGTGTTAAGAGTGAGCTCGATTTTGCTCGTGAAAAAGCGCTTGAATCCAGTAATTTAAAAAGCGAATTCCTTGCAAGTATGAGTCACGAAATAAGGACACCAATGAATGGTGTATTAGGGATGTTGGGTTTGCTGCTAAATAGCGACCTAAATGATGAGCAACAACGAAAGGCAGGTATTGCGCAGTCAAGTGCACAGTCATTATTATCATTGATTAATGATATTTTAGATTTTTCAAAGGTCGATGCCGGTAAATTAGAACTCGAAATCATTGACTTTGATTTAAGGAAAATCCTTGGTGAGTTTTCTGAATCGATAGCTCTAAAAACCCAAGAAAAAGGCGTCGAGTACATATTAGATGTGACCGGTCTCGATGACTCAGTAGTAAGAGGTGACCCCAGTCGAATAAGGCAAATCTTAACTAACTTAGTCGGTAATTCAGTTAAATTTACTGAGCAAGGCGAGATATTAGTCCGCGTGCGTCTGGAGGAGCAAGACGGTGACGAACTACGGTTGAATTGCGTGGTATCGGATACAGGCGTTGGTATTCCCAAGGATAAGCAAGATTCATTATTTGAATTATTCAGTCAGGCAGACGCATCGACAACACGCAAGTACGGTGGCACAGGGCTTGGACTATCGATCGTCAAAAAACTCTGTCTAATGATGGGGGGAGACATCGCGGTGAAGAGCAAAGAAGGTGAAGGCAGCCAATTTAGTTTCCACATAAAACTTGGCAGGAGTTCACATTCCAAAAATGTCTTACCGCAAGTGGAGCTAGATAGGTTAAGCATTCTCATCGTGGATGACAACGCAACTAATTGTGAAGTTCTCGCTACTCAGTTAAAGCATTGGGGAGCATCCGTGTCGGTGGCTAAAAGTGGCGAACAGGCGCTTCGTTTATGTCACAGAAAGGTTGACCAACAATCATTGTTTGATGTTGCTATTTTGGATATGCAAATGCCAGAAATGGATGGGGCGGAACTCGGAAAGTTGTTTAAACAGAATGAACAATTTGCCTCTATGAAATTAGTGATGATGACTTCGATGAGTTATCGTGGCGATGAAACCTTCTTTGCTAACATTGGTTTCAGCGCATATTTTCCTAAGCCAGCAACGACATCTGATCTTTTTGCCGCTCTTGCTATCGTCGTCGACGGTGGGGCCGCACTAGAACACGCATCACCATTAGTGACCGAACAGTATGTCAGTACCTTGGAACGGCATTTTGATCACGATGGGAATCTCACATCGAAGTTGTCTTGGCCAGAAAAATTAAGGATTATGATTGTCGAAGATAATCAGATTAACCAAGAAGTGGCTCGCGGAATATTGGAAGATTTTGGATTGTTTGCTGATGTTGCTGAAAACGGTGAAGAAGCAATGAACATGCTTATTACGGCCGGAGAAAAGGAACCCTATACATTCATCTTTATGGATTGTCAGATGCCTGTGATGGATGGATACACTGCGAGTCGATTAATTAGAAATGCAGAAGCCGGCGATAGATACATTGAAATTCCGATCGTAGCCATGACGGCTAATGCGATGAAAGAAGATAAAGAAAAATGTTTAGACGCTGGTATGAGTGAGTACATAAGCAAACCTATAGAACCGATTAAACTTTATCAAAAGCTCTCCATATGGTTCGAACCAGTTGCTATTAAGAATAGCGAAACGAAGAATTCAACTAATCAAGTTAACAATAAACAAGAGAGAATAACAGTGCAGGAAAATACAGGTAGTGACTCAACCGATAATTTAATTGACGATATGATTTGGGATAAAGCCGCCGCTTACAAAAGAGTGTTGGGCAAGGACAAACTAATGGATAGTTTGATCGCCATGTTTATCAAGAGCATGCCAAAGTATATGTCAGACCTGACTATTGCGATCGATGCGAATGATGTTGAAGCAGTACGTCACAATGCTCATACCATCAAAGGTGTGGCGGCTAACCTTAGTGCGATAAAAGTTCAAGCAAGAACCGCTGAATTAGAGTCAGCAGCCAAGGAATCGAATTCGAAAAATTTTAGAACTTTGTTTGAAGAAATCGATCAAGAACTAAATCTTGTTCTTGCATTGTTCGAACAACGATCTAGTCAAAATAAAACCTCCGAACCTCAAGCTATCGTTTCTAATGAAGAGACAAGATCGTTTCTTACAGGTCTTCGGGAGCTCTTACATGAAGGGGCCTATATTGAACCAGAGCAGCTTGCCATTTGTGACCGCGAGTTTGAAAATCAGTCGATTAAAAATGGTATGTCGCGACTGAAAGACTTAGTTATGCAGTTTAATACTGATGAGTCCCTTGAAGTTATCGGTGACATAGAATCTATAATCGATGTTTAACAGGCGCTATTTCAAGATAAAAGTCTTCTACATTTCATCTACAAATCCCCTACAGACTGACGCAACGATTAAATTCATAATTTGTGTTAATTACAGTCAACCGGGAAGTTACCAGTGTCTCCATATCTTACATCTTATTTTTGTTCAAGTGTTCGACTTGCTAAAAGAGTAAAAATAATTTTACTCTACAGCATCATATTTTCAACAAATAGCGTTTTTGCTGAAGAAAGTTTGAAAGGTCCCAAAGACACTCAAGTCTCCAATTCCCAACCAGAAGGCCAAATCATGAAAGTAGTCGGTTCTCGAAATAGAGCCAATTCCGAGGTCGATGAAGAGACCAGAAAATTATTAAATATAGCAGGACTAGATGGTGATCCATTAAATGCAGTATTCAGTATGCCTGGCGTTGTGATTGCAGGCGGCGACTATGGCGGAGAACCTGCCATTCGAGGTTCATCTCCCGATGACAATGCTTACTACATTGACTTCATGCCCGCGGGCTACGTTTTTCATTCCTTTGGAACCAGTATTTTCAATGAGAACTTGGTGCAAAAATTCGACCTTTATCCAGCCGGTTTTGGTGCGCAATTTGGCGAAGCAACTGGGGGAGTTGTGGATGTTGCTCTGAGAGATCCTAGGAACCAAGAATTTTCTGGGACTTTTGATTGGAGTTTATTGAAGACCGGAATTATGGTTGAATCTGGTCTCAGTGATAATCAGGCATTCTATGCTTCTTATCGAAAAAGCCTCCTTCACCTTTTTATACCTGAAAATGAAGATGATGAAGGAATTCTCTTTTATTCCGCACCTCAGTCTGACGATTATCAAATTAAGTACCAATGGCTAATCGGTGATGATCAAAAATTTACCTTGTCGGCCACAGGCGCGGGTGACAATACTAGGGCCAATATTTCCGAATCGTCTGAAGAAGGACGGGCTGAACCAGAGTTTATTGGAGACATTTATTATGATGAAAGTTTTGACAGTGTAGGCGCTCGATGGGAATTATTTTCGGACAATGGCGGCTATTGGAGTCTGGCTATTTCGAAACTTAAAGACACCGAGATTCTTACCTATGGGGATGGTCAATTTATTGACCAAAGTTACGAGGAAAATTTTTTCAGAGGTTATTACCAGAAAAACTGGTTTAAAGATCATAAGTTGACACTCGGAATAGAACTTCGAGATTTTGATTTTACTTACGCATTCGATATCGTTCCCTATTTTTGTACCGATCATCAAAGAGATTGCGAAGCGCAGCGAGGTGATCGTATTCAAGACTCAACGACTTTGGAGCAGACAACTAACGCTCTTTATATCAGTAATAACTGGAAAATTTCTAAGGATGTGGCGGTTGATTTCGGAATTCGCGGCGAATACAACGACTACACACAAGAGCATATTTGGATGCCAAGGCTAGCGGTCGACTGGTATTTAAGTAGTGATCTTTCACTTAATTCAAAGGTGGGCCAATATGCGCGGTTTCCTGATGTCGATACTGCCATTCGATTGTTGGGAAATCCGAACATCAAATCACCCAGAGCGGACCATTTTTCTGTCGGAGTGAAATATCGCTTTTCGCCAGAGTGGAAAGGAAGTGTAGACATCTATCGAAAGAATATGACTAAGTTACCACTTGCGCTACAAGAAGATGACCCAGACTACGATATTCATTATACCAATGAGGTCTCGGGAAACGCCCATGGTATCGAATTCCTAGTTGAAAAAGAGCTTGCCGATAATTGGTATGGTTGGGCATCAATTAGCTGGTCGAAATCCGAACGTACCAATGATAGAACTGGCGAAACAGAAGAGTATTATTTGGATACTCCATTTATCCTAAATGCGGTTGCGAATTATGAGTTAAATGAGCGTTGGAATTTCGGTGCTCGTTTGACTGTGCGAAGCGGTCAAAAATATACACCGATTGTCGGGTTGAGAACTAACGAACATCATGATGGCCATTATCTACCAGTATATGGAGAGCTCAACTCAAAAGAGCTGCCAATATATCAGCGTCTTGATATCCAAGCAGAGTATAACTACCAACTATTTGGGTTAGATGCGGCTTGGACCTTTGCGCTGCTCAACGCCATTGGTCATGCAAATGTGGAAGGTTACTATTTTGCGCCCGATGGGAATGAATCTTTGGAGGAGTTCGTGATAGCCGAGGAAGAAGGCATTGGAATGTTTCCATCGATAGGATTTAAATTACATTTTTGACGACTTGATTTATTCAGTCAATCCACAACCTACATTTTCTGACAATTTGTCGACATATTGCTTAGATGTTTGTTGTCCTAGTTTGTTACTATGATGCGCGGTAACATCAATTATAATAATGAACTAGGAAGCCAACTAGGATGAATCAAGCTCCATTTACACTCATAACTTCTTTGCTTGTAGTTGGGGGACTGTGCGTTTCTCCGGTAGCCTTTTCGTCGTCTGTTAGCACTACGGAACCTATCTCCTCTGCGATATCCTCAAATACACAAAGTGTGGATTCAGTGGAAAATTCACAACAAGAATTGGAGTCATCGAACTTCTTTGAGTTTAAGGGGATACTAGGAGTTGGCTATCAATCCGCTCTTTATAGAGGCCAGGACTTCAAGTTTATACCGATACTGGCGTTAACTTTTGATGCGGAATACGAAAGTTGGTTTGTCGAATCAAATTCCAAAAATAGAATTAGCGGGGTGATGGGGCGATTCTATATGGGATACCACTTATGGGAACATCAGGCTGAACAATTTGATTTAGTGTGGGGCCATTACACTTCCGCTATCGACAAAAAAGACAAAGATGACGACGTTATTCCCGAGCTAATCAATCTAGATACTCGTAAAGACGATGAATTACTAGGAGTTCGATACAGTAATTGGCAGGGTGAAACTTATTATTCAACAGAGTTAAGCTATGACATTCTCAATAATAGTCATCAAGGGTTTGTCTTTGAAGGTTACTATGGAAAGGTGGCGTCGGTCCGAAACTGGGATCTTACTTACGGTTTGGGTTTTACTTGGTATTCTGCGAAGGTCGCGAATTATAACTTGGGTGTGGAAGCTCATGAATTAACGGAACAATTGACTGTCTACAACAGCGGAGCCGCGTATGCCGCTAGTTTAGAGTTCTCAGCTCAAATTCCTGTGTCTCAAAGCTGGGTGCTCGAAGTGGGAGTGGTTCATAGCTTCTTAAGTAGCAACATAAAAGACAGTCCCTTAGTTGTGAATGAAGAATTATCTTCCGCATTGCTCGGGTTTTCCTATGTTTTCTAACGGGATAAGCTTTGGTAAAGCTGCAGGATGCATTTGGTTATTTATTGTCGGTTATTTTTCTTCTAGTATTTTTGCCACAGAGAACGAATTAAATGAATCAGTAGAGTTCTTAAAAGTAGTACCTAGTAAATGTGTTGCTTTGAGAAAAGGCCGTGAATGTTTTGCGACCATTAAAGTTAAATGGAAGAGCAAAGGTCAAAATAAATACTGCTTAAGAAGGCAATCAGACCAGCTGGAAATTAACTGTTGGCATAATCACGACGAAGGTGACTTTTCATATGTATTTAGTTCTAACGAAAATGAACGGTTAGAGTTAGTTCGCACTTTCGATCAAAAGGTTATTGGCACTTCGACCATAAAAGTAAGTTGGGTTTATAATTCCAAAAAAAGGCGTACTAGATGGCGTGTTTTTTAATCAGTGAAACCACCGAAATGGGAGTTCCCTTGTGGAAAGCTACGGCAATATACTATTAGTTGAAGATGATATTTCTTTGGCTAAGTGGGTTCAGGAATATCTGCAAGAGCATGGATACGATGTGGTCCACAATGAGCGCGGTGACACGGCGCTAGAAGCGTTTAAGAAAGAGACCTTCAACTTGGTATTGCTCGATGTCATGTTACCAGGAATAGACGGTATTCAGGTGTGTCGCGACATTCGAAGTCTAAGTGATTTACCTATTATTATGATGACAGCGCGCGGTGATGAATTGGATGAGGTCATCGGCCTGGAAGTCGGCGCGAATGACTATGTAGTGAAACCCGTTCGCCCCAGAGCGCTACTGGCAAGAATAAAGTCTTTAATTAGAAATAAAACAACGAATCAAAATATCGATAAATCGGCGCAACAAATTTTATCATTTGGGCGATTGAATTTGGATAATACGGCCAAACGGGTTACCTGCAATAATATCGAGGTCGATTTCTCATCCAGTGAATTCGATTTCTTGTGGTACTTGGCTTGCCATGCCGGCACGCCGGTTAATCGCGATCAAGTGTTCAAAGCACTGAAAGGGCGAGAGTACGATGGGCAAGATAGAAGATTCGATTTGATGATTTCTGTATTACGCAAGAAACTTGACGACAACTCGCAAAAACCACAAAAGATCAAAACCGTTTGGGGAAAAGGTTATTTGTTTGTTGCTGATGCCTGGAGTTAGCGCTTGAAGCGTATCTATTTAAGTGTCCTGATCACGGCGATTTTTTCCTTATTCCTGATCGGAAAATTAATCGATCAAGTCTTTGATGCGCAATCAGTGGTGTTCGATCAACAAGACTTTGTTGTCGAAGCGTCTCTGCTAAAAAATATATCACGGCAGTTAGAACTAGTAGCATCAGAACAGCTCGAATCTGAGACCGTTCGTTGGTCCAAAAATTTTTCCCTGCAATTGAAATTAGAACAACAACAGAACTTATCCTTATCGAGTGAGCTCGCCAAGGAAGTCAATTCTTCTACGGGATTGATTATCGACTCAGGAGACAGTGTAGAAATCATTCGAGCGATTAAAAATCATCCCAACTTTTTGCTGAGTTTAACAACCCAATCTAAGTTTTCAAAAAATAAAGATCCAAACAGCGAGTTAGAAATAATGTTAACGGTGCTGTTCTACCTTAGTTTCTGCCTAATTTTAGCTGTATGGGCCTTTCCTCTCGCCAAGAGACTTTCAAATCTTAATCGAATGGCTTCTGAATTTGGCGCCGGAGATCTTTCCAAGCGAATATCCGTTAGTCGCTTCTCATATATTAAGCAGCTTGAAGTTAGTTTTAATCGAATGGCCAATCAAATCGAAGATCTCGTCGCCGAAAATAAACTACTTGCTGGCAGTATTTCTCACGATCTCCGGACGCCATTATCTTGTTTAAGATTTGGTGTCGATGCTGCGCTTGAAACGCGCAAAGATGGAAAAAAAGACTATTACCTGACACGCATGGATGAGGATTTAACCCGAATGGAATCCATGTTAGAAGCATTCTTGGATTACGCCAGCCTAGAGCGAAAACGCTTTGAACTGGTTAAAACACAAGTCGATATCGTTTCACTTATCGAGTCAACGGTAAAAGGTTGCGAGCTATTAGCCGACAAAAAAGGAAAACGATTCAAGGTCGATTGCGAGTGTCAATCGGACTCTTCGGTGATAGAGCTTGACCCAGGTTGGTTTACTCGAGCTGTGACCAATTTAATTACTAATGCCATCAACTATTGCAATACTACCATCCAAGTTAGTTGCCGAATAAGTACCAATAATATACGGATCGTTATTGCTGATGACGGTGAAGGAATTCCCGAAAAAGACCACCAAAATGTTTTTCGAGCTTTTGTTAAATTAGATAAAAGTCGAACGGAAAGAGAACATTTTGGTTTGGGTCTGGCCATTGTCGCGCGAGTCATAAGCTGGCACGATGGAACCATTGAACTTGCTCGCTCTCGAGAACTTGGCGGTGCTGAATTTACAATTACCTTGTTTCGATAAGGCTTGTAACGTGTATTCGACTATATTCTTAGGCGTGCAATATGGCGATTGAGTCTATCGCCATACAAGAACAATCCCAATCCAAGCATGACTAATGCAGCTCCGACAATCAGTTTAATTGTTATTGGTTCTTGATTAAAAACAGACCCGATAATCAACGCAATAACTGGCGTCATTAAGGTCACCAAGGCCACGGTGCTGGCATCGAGTTTTTGCAAAATGTAATAATAGGCAACAAAACCGATCAATGAACCAAAAATACCCAAATACAAGATAGAATAAATGGAACGCTCGCTCCACTGTTCTATCGGTAAAGTTCCGTCCATCAATAACCACACCAGGATAAAAAGGGGCAAAGTCAGTAGCAGTGCTCCGACGGTGGTTGACAGTGGGTTTATAGTAATTTCTATGCTCTTGACCAAAACACCGCTTAAACTAAAGAATAATACGGCTGAAAGGATATAGACGAGCCCTAACCAACTTCCTTGGGAAAATGTGAGGTTGTCAGAACAAACGATTGCGAGCCCAAACAAAGCAACCGCTAAAGCTATCTTTCGTAAGCGGCTAAAGGCTGGCTCATTGAGTATTTTCCTCGCGAGCACTGCTGATATTAATGGCGCTAAACCAAAAATTAGGGACATCGTCCCCGAAGTAAGGTATTTCGCGGCCATATACGCTGCTGACATTCCTCCAAAAATACCGAGGCCGGAATAGGCATATAATTTTATTGCCGTTCGGCTAGTGGGAAATGGGATTCGTTTGAGGAAAATGACTAGCAATCCAATGACTGCTGCAATCAACATGCGTAGCAGCACCGCCATACTCGGATGGACTGTTTCGCTGCTCCAAACAATGCCAAGGGGCGTGGTTGACCAGATTAGAACAACTATAAGATAGGCGATTGTTACTTTGGCATTCATAGTCGGCTTACATTCATGATCGAACAGTTTATTGGGTCGGGTCTTAAGTGCTGTCATCATACACAAGACAGCATTGATAAGATAATTCGTTTAGCTATATGAACAAGCGAATTAAGTCATGGATAATTCGACTCGTTTCCGGAGGGTTGGTAACAATTCTTGTTCAAACCAAGGATTATTTTTGAACCATGAAAAATTTCTTGGGCTGGGGTGAGGCAGCGGCAGTATTGTATCGGAATATTGTCGCCAAGCTCTGACAGTTTCAGTGAGATTATTTTCCATCGATGTACCGAGATGCCATTTCATGCTGTATTGGCCTATCAACAAGGTTAACCTTATGTCGGGTAATGTATCCAGTACCCGAACTCGCCACTGCGGTGCACACTCTTTTCTAGGTGATAGGTCGCCTGACTTGCCTTTACCGGGATAACAGAACCCCATGGGCAGAATTGCAACTTTCGATTCATTATAGAACAAGTCTTTATCAATACCCATCCAGTGACGCAATCGTTCACCACTGGCGTCGTCAAATGGTACACTCGATAAGTGGGCTTTTTTTCCTGGCGCTTGCCCAGCAATTAATATTCGCGCCTCCGGATGGAGCTGAACAACTGGATTGGCACCCGCTTCTAGCTCAGTCTCACAGAGTCGGCATTGTTTGATTTCAGATTTTAGCTGGTCAAATCTATTCATCTAACTTAAGTCTATAGTACGCATGTTGCGGTAGGTATTTATGTCTATTGTTCAGTTAAGCCAAATATTATTGGTCGAACATTAGGCAAATATTTTTCGAAAGAGCCGGTATTAAATGCAACGACTTTATCCCCAAACTTAATGACTTTTCGTTCCACCGCTTTGTCTAACGCAGCGATGGTTGCAGCTCCTTCTGGGCAAATCCATATTCCCGTCTGCTGATAGACCGTTTTTAAATGTTTGATTATGGATTCTTCGTTGACTGATATTGCCATTCCTTTGCTTTTTTCTATGATTTCGAGTACTTTAAAATGACCTACTCCGCCGGGAACGTTCAGTCCAGTGGCAATGGTCTGCCCTGCCTCCACGGCCGTTGAATCGGATTTTCCATCCTTATAAGCGTTAACAATCGGCGCGGTATTCTCAGCCTGTACCGATATGATACGAGGTCGACGATCATCAATTAGTCCCATAGACTGCAATTCATTAAAGGCCTTCCACATTCCCAAAATACCAGTACCACCACCGGTGGGGTATAGAATGACATCCGGTAGCTTCCAAAGTTGTTCGGAACCATAGTTTGGCTCTGCAAGTTCATAGCCGAGAGTTTTCTTTCCGTCGATGCGCCAGCCAGGCTCTTGAAAGGTGGCCATGTTAAAATAGCCTCGTGGAAGGTATTTTTCTTTCATCAGAGCTGCTGCCTCACGAATAGTCCCTCTCACTAATTCTATTTCGACATCGTCGCGCATTTTAGCCAGTGCTGATACTCGGCCGAGTATTGGCATCGGTGTATCGTCGGGCATAATAATGACTGACTCCATTCCCGCAGCTATTGCATATTCGGCCAAGGAATCCCCTGCGTTGCCTTGGGTTGGCACAACCACTTTTTTAATTCCGTAGCTTTTTGCCATGGAAATTGCCATTGTCATTCCGCGATCTTTAAAACTGCCCGTTGGATTAGCCCCCCACCCTTTATGAGGTTGTCCTTCGTCTTTGATAAACAAATTAAATCCGTGTTTCTTTGCTAATAAATTATCTTGATAGGGTATTTCTGGGGTGTGTCCTTCGCCGAGTGAAATGATATTACTCCGATCCCTTTCATCGTTGATATCTAACCCTAATAAGGAACCAAATCGCCATAACGATTTAATTTCTGGTCGATACCATTGAAAATCAGGTTTTTCAGATTTGAGCCTGTCGACATCAATAATTAGTTCGAGCGGGCGATTGTCTTTGGGACAGAGGTTATGTAATTCTTCGAATGAATACTGATTTTTGCAACTGGTGCACTGTAAATATTTAACGTAACTCAAAATCCTTACCTCATTGGTTTACTCGGCAAAACATGAACAATAATATTTTGAAACAACAATTCGATTCCACTATAACAATCATTCGTTTGTTAATCATTGAAATCTATTTTTCTATGACCAACTAAGTAATTGCTTTAGAACATCACTTATTTATTTTGAGAAAGTAGAGTCATATTTCAGATGCAAGAATCACTTTACAGTTTATTTGTTACCTATCTACCATGGATTGCGATAGCTGTTTTGATTCTGGTTTTCGGAAAATTATTATTTTGGGCTAAGAACAAGAAGACCGGAGCGATTGTTTTTGGTGTGTTGATTCAAATGATTATGCCAGAACCTTATGCCGAACGAACCATCAAAGTGGTTCAAGAAGAGAAAAAAGTAAGTAAAGAGAAAGAGCAGGAAGGCGATTAATTGGAACACAAAAATTGACAGAATTCTTGCTCAAAAATGAAAGAGTATAGTGATTTCGAGCCGCCTCAACAATTTCTATTGCTGAGGCGACTCTCTTATATCATAACGTTATTAATCCTAAAAGTGACCGGAAGAAGAGATAGAGCCAGTAACCGGAGTAGTGACAGAGTTATTGGCACCAGCTTGCCACACAACACTACCAACATCACGCTTAATGCATTTCCAATCAACTGCAGTGTTAGCAGAAAATCCAGAAACAGTACCTGTCCAAGTAGGGTAGTTGGTTGGATCAAGCTTAACTGCGTTGGTTGTATCCCAATTTCCTAATTCAGTCGTGTTGCCAACGACATAAATATTTTGTCCCCAACTTGTGAAAGCATTATTGCAGCTGAAACTTATATCGACAGTAGTAATTTCTTCTTTCTTCAAGACCACTGCGCCATAGGCGGGTATATGTACATTGTTAATATTAAATGCTTGGCTATCACCTCGGCTTGCTTCG
>JAHRVB010000074.1 GCA_019090895.1 Kangiellaceae bacterium | reverse complement strand
CGTCATAACAATCGACAATCGATGCAATTCGTGCAAAAAGAGGAATCGCAGTGCCTTGTAAACCTTGCGGATAACCAGAACCGTCGAATCGTTCATGATGGCAGTAAACCATTTCTCTGATTCTAGGGGTAACGCCTTGACTGTCTTTTAAAATATCCAGCCCATACTCGACGTGTCGTTTAACTTCCGAAAATTCTTGCTCTGTAAGATGGCCTTTTTTCTCTAAGATTTTTCTGGATACTTTCATTTTCCCCAGATCAAACAACGCAGCGCCTAGAGCTAAGTTATTAAGGTCTATTTTTCTAAGTCCTAATTGTCGACCAAAAGAAACAGCCCAAATAGAACTACTGATCGAATGACCATAAGTTTGTTTGTCAGTATTCTTTAGCTTGGCCAACCATACAAAAGCGTCAGGATTTCGGATCACGCTCTCTACCATTAAATTTAAGCTGGGTTTGAGTTCATCAAGGTTAAATTTATTAGACAAGGCAATATCATCGTACATACGATTAAATGCGTTTGACAACTCTTTGTGGCTGGTTTTAGCAGTCAGTAACTCTTTTTCGATGGCTACCTTATCCACGTAATCCTGAGCGGGGCGGCCAATGAGTAAGGTTTTATCTTCTAAACTACGACGATTAGGTAGTTCAAGCGTACCGGCTTGAGCGATGCCTCTTTCAATATCAATATAGACATACTCGCAGTACTTTCGCAGTGCTTGAATATCTTCATCCGAGTTAATCTTAACACCTTGCAAAAGAAAAGGAGTCTCAAGCCACGGACGATCGAGTTCACTGACAAACATGCCGATTCGTAGTTGATCAGTATCCACTTTGAGTATGTTATAAGCCAAGCTACGATTCCAAGTGCTAGATTAATACAGTATCTGAGGATTATTCGGCTAGTTACCTAATAACTGCAGGATAGTGATTATTCTGAAATTTAATAATAACGCCATTCGATTATTTGAACAGAGTCAAAAAAAGAACGTACCTTCCAATATTAGCACAAATGCTAGCGGTCTAATGGTTATTTATAGGTCCTCGACTAAAGTACTAATATTTTTCCAATAAAGCGCGGCAAATGCGGAAACCACACTGCAAGAGCACAGCAGTTTCCTTGCTCGTTAAACCCTATTTTTCATGTTATTTTTTGTTACTACCTTTGCTTTCTGTCACCATGATCCGAGGCTTCCGAAAAGGTGCATCCGCCAGATCATTCCATATCCAACCTAACCAGCGAATCAATGATACGCTAAGCCAAGTAGCCCATAACAACATAAGGCCTTTGTACGCCCATAAGGGTAAGGAATAAAGAGTAAATAGCCCCAGAGAGTCATTCCCCAAATCTAAAAACCAATTAAGTGTATTTCCAAAGGAATTATTCCCCATCACGCCCATATTGGGAGATTCCAACAGTCCGTGCGGAATGGCGAAAATTAATGCTGCGACCGCCATTATGGTCGAAATTAAGGTCAGCCAACTGACGCTTATTTTAAATTTATTCCCAATTCGCTGATTATGCCTCTTCCATTCACTGGCTAATAACCAAATCGCTACACCAGATAATGCCGGCCATGAGTAGGTACTCATGCCCAATCCAAGAATCAACCATTGAGCATAATTAAGCGGCGAAAAAGATAATCGACTGAGTCCAAAAGCGAGTAATAAAAAGAAAATTAATTCGCCCCAATAAACAATCGCTGGTCCGTATCCGGGGCCACGTGCAGATAATAACCAACGATTACCGGGCAAATTCACTTGGGTCGATAAGTTTGCGAAAGGTTGGCTAAGTAGAATCTCGTTTGTTTTTGAGTCAAAGCTGATTGGTCGGGTACTTTCCAGTAACAATTTTAATTGGTGAGTACCCGGTTTGAGCCCAATAGAAACTATTCCTTCGACCGCTCCCAGGTTAATAGTTTGCCCATCGTGGATAACACTCTTCAGTTCAGCCTCAGCTATTTTTAATTGCAATGACTCTGCTCGGGTCGCTTTATAATCGATATTCAAATGGGTCGTAGTCTTGCGTTTACTGACTTGGTGAGTTTGCTGCACCTTAGTAATTGCCACCGCTTTTCCTTCGGTCGATTTAGGCTTACTAATAGAAAATTTGATGCTTTCATTAGCCCTCGGGAAATACTCGTAGACCCAAAAATCATCACCGCTTGCATCTCGCGGCGCAACAGCTGGTATTCCATCAATTTTAATATTCCAGTTTGGGTAAACCAGTATCTGCCAAGATTCATTGATTCCAGCATCATCCAATGCGGTCAATTCAAATTCAGAATGCTCTGACAAACTCGACTCCGCTGACAAACCGGATTCTCCTGATAAGCTAGATTCCCAAGAATAGCTCTGACTATTTCTAGGGATTGATATCTTCATAATTCTATCCACCATTTGATCACTTTTTGTGATCGGCTGTTCAAAAGGATAAAGTGCGAGCTGCGCAGTTATTGTTGCTTGTAGGGGCGCCCTTCGCTCTACTAAAGTATCTAATCGCCACTGGCTACCAAAAGAAAATCGTCGAGTAACCAGTAATAAGTCCTTTATCGATTGCTCAAGTGCAACTGGTTGGCCTTTTTGCTGAGCCACTAATCGGTTCGCTTGCAATGTTTTCGCATCTTTGGTCAATTGAATGGAATCCGTTTGCAAATGACCGTTATTAACACCTGTTAGCTCCCAGCCATTAAGATTTGATTCAAACTGCTTCGGCTTTTCGACAAAACGGAGCATAAGGTCATTCTTATTTTTAAGAGTTGCTACTAACTTCAGCCGGTTTAGTCCTTTATTTAAAAGAACCCAACTGCCTACTTTATTGCGCCACAAATGCCTGACGATACGATCATTAATGCTCACTTGGTCGATCTTCCAATCAGAAGAATGCGGCAGCACTGTTGCTAGTTCATCACCACTGTGTAAACTCATTTCCAACGTCAGTTGCTCACCGTTAATCGACAATCGAGTCATACTATTTGTCACACAATCAGGCGAACACATCGCTTTGGGATAAAGTCTTTGGTTGAGCTGCTTTAATAATTGTGGGTCCGGATAATCCGCGGCTCTCGCTTCTGGGATTAAAGCAAGTCCAGAGCAAAGCGCTATTAGCACCGCAGAGGATGATGCTTTAGAAGATTTACCGAGCAGCTTAGAAAGTCCTCCTGTTAACTTTGAATTCTTGTTAAGAACGGAAATTAGCCACAGGGCGGAAAAAAGAATAATAAATATTCGAGTCAACCTAACAGTATTTTCTGACATTAAGATAATGCCAACTGCTTCCGAGCCTGTGACCGGCCCATTCCAACCGTAATTAACTTGTTGCCACTGCCAGTCAGGTTTTCCTTTGCCGGCTTGAATAATTGCGCCTTGTTCATAACTGCTATCAAGTTCAGAACGCTTAACTCGAGAGCCCGTAACGGTAATTCTATTGTTTTCTTCATCGGTGAAACCTATCTTTGGTTTGTTAGACCTTACTTTTTGCCTCTTCATCTCGACGGGTGGAGCCTCATCAGCAGTTTCATTATAGGAATATCCAGAAAACGAATCATACGAGTATTGAGCTGAAATATGTTTATCGATTTCCAACTGTGGGTACAAAGTAAAACGAATCTGCTCTGCTAAAAAAGGCAGTAAAGTAAGTAATAACAGCCCAACCGAAGCCCATTTATAAAGACTAAGCGGTTTGATTAATTTAGCCCGGCTAATATGAGCTGATAAACTGAGAGCCACTGCCAAATTAAACCAAAGGAACATCGGCATATTTCGTTCGTGATAACTCAAGACCAAAGTGACTAGCGCAAAAATACTAGGTAGTAATCCGAAAGATTTAAACACTAACGCCAGCGTAATTAGGATGAAGAATAAATCGATAAGATTCCACTGATTGATCCAATCTCCTGAGCTATTGTCAGCTCCGGTGATTGCTATTACCTTTCGGCCCGGTGGAATATTAAGCTTGATCGATGTGTTCGCAAATTGTATATCCCAACCTGACGCATGATGCATATTCTCCGCAGCGACTTCACCACTGGCCTCGATCGCTAGTTGTGGTGTCCTAATCTCCGCGCCAGTTCGTTGTTGTTCGTCATAGGTAATCAATCGTTGTTCGCCATGATTACTCAACTGATTCAACTGATAATTCCTAATTGTATTAACTCGCCAGTCTTTCGATTTTGTTCCATCAATCGCATCAAAAAAGTAGTAGGTTGAATGATCGAAGCTAAGCCACATTTCTCGATTGAGTGACAGACTATCCGAGCCGTGTGAAATACCACGGTGTCGCTGCACTATTTCAAAGGTGTCACCAGCATTCACAACAAAATGTGGTAATTGCCGCCACTGGTCTTTTAATCCCTGACCAGAATCAATGGGTGAGGCCTTAACCACTTGAGTTGAACGTAGTCGTTGATTATCTTTATAAACCCATATTTCCTGTTGCGGCCAATGTTCACCGAGTTCGGAAAAAGTTAGTTGGCTTGGAAACTGATTAATCTTAAATTCCAACTGTAACTCATAGCTACCGGGTTTAAGTTGTACCAGTAAATTGCCAAGACTATCAATTCGAGCGTTTAACTCCGAATGGATAGATTTCAATTGATATTGACCGAGGTCGAACTGGGTAAGCTGTTGCTCTCTCCCACTTCCACCCACTTCCAATTCCAGAGCGACCGTCATGGTCATAGGATGGTTGTCTTGGATCAGGCGATTAACCCAGACTTTCAAGAAATCCCTTTCTTTCACTTGTTCGGGTTTTGTCTGGCCCAGCCATATCCGATTACCTCTGCGATCGATAAAAGCGCGACTCTTTCCGTCCACCTGCATCTCGACCAGTGCAACTTGCTCAGGGATAACAAAAGACTCCGGTTGTTTGTGCCAAAGTATGCTTCCGTTAAGTTGATAGTCGCCCTTCGCCAGCAAAATATAAGGCCGACCATTTTCTTCCAGAACGACCGCTGACACCTTGTTTACGCTGACGGATTGGGGCCAGTGACTCTTGTCACCGGGAAGTGGAATTTTGCTTTCTTCGATTACCCGCCAATGCTGGCTAAATTCAAGTCCTGCTGTACCAACCGCTAATTTTAACTCAGACGGCCAACCACAGAGATAGCCTGTTTTGGCAACTGTTTTAGAACCATTTAATTGAGGGCAGTTTCTATATTCTTGCTGATACTTTACCCAGTCTTTCCATTCAGCTAGTTCAGCAGGAATATCATCTCCTTTTAGCGAAAAAGATAACAAAATACTCAGCATTATTACCAATCGTAAATACATAGCGGTTCCCTTTGTTGTTCGTGGTGCGCATGCTAAGTGCTTAACACGATACTTTTTTATAGGCTACATTAAACACTTTCCTGCGACGGGTCCGCAAGTAAATTAAATGTAAAAAGTTGTACAATAAATTGAACAAAAATATTGTTAGTCAAAAATTGGGAGGGAGGAAAATAATTAACTCGACTCTAATCGATTTTCCTTAAGAGTCAAGCTTTGGTAAAGCGAAAGTAGGCCAGCGGCGTTTAATGGAGAGTGAAACAAGTAACCTTGGAAGAAATCACAGTTTAAACCTTTTAGATAATTCAACTGGGTCTCATTCTCCACTCCTTCAGCAACAACTTGGATGGATAACTCATGAGCTAGCTTTATGAGAGATTCAACGATACTTTTGCTTTGCTTACTATTTGGTAGCTCGCAAATAAAGCTGCGGTCAATTTTGAGTAAATCTGCTGGCAAGTTTTTGAGGTAGCTTAGCGAAGAATAACCGGTTCCGAAATCATCTAACGAAATTGAGACACCCAAGGAGCGCACTTCCTGTAACTGGTTAACTACACTATCCATATCTTCCATAAAAGCACTTTCTGTGACTTCTAATTCCAATCGGCTTGGGTCAACTGCATAATCAGAAATACTCTGAACAAGTTCTTCTGCAATGTTGGAGTATTTAAATTGTTTGGGTGAAATATTAATCCCTATTTTTACGTTCAAGTTTTTGGCCGTTAATATTTTTAACTCTTTACAAGCCGCTCTAATTACCCAACGACCGATGTCTATGATTAAATTTGATTCTTCCGCAATTGGAATAAAACTATCCGGAGCGAGCTGACCAAGCGTTGGATGATTCCACCTTATCAGCGCTTCCGCTCTGTATACATTTTCGGTTCCAATGCAAATTTGTGGCTGGAAAACAAGCTCAAATTCTTCGTTTGTAAGGGCATTTCGCATACCTTGCTCGACATGTAGTTTTGGAATACCTTCTGAAATATGAGTTGGACCGTGCAATTGATATTGATTTCTTCCCATCTCCTTTGCGTGGTACATAGCGTAGTCTGCACTCTTAACAATTTGACGAGCATTGCTACCGTGTTGAGGATAAACAGCAATACCAACACTTGCTGAAACATTTAAGGTCATTTCATTAAACGAGACTTCTCGGTAAATTCCTTTCACTAGGCGGTCTGCAATTGTGGATAAAACCGAATTGTCACGATATTCAGTCGCAATCACTGCGAACTCGTCTGCCCCTAAGTGAGCAACAAAATCATGTTTCTTTAGACTACGTTTCAATCGATTTGCCACCGTGCTCAAAAGAAAATCTGCTTGTTCCGGGCCTAGGCTATCGTTAATTTGTTTGAAGTGATCGAGGTCTACATAAAACAAAGCGAGGTTTCCACCCAATGATTTTTTTTGTTCAATCTGTTCAGTAAGGTAACTCCAAAAACGTCTTCTATTAGGCAGACGAGTAGTCGGGTCCACTTGAGTAATACGTTCTAGTTCAACCATTGAAACTTTACTATCACTAATATCATTAGCAATACAAATATAATGTGCAACCTTATCATCGTCGTTAACTACCGGAGCAATCATTAATCGAATCCATTTCTTTTGATTAATATTGTCGGTCGTTTCAAACTCCCCTTCCCAATGCTCACCAACTTCAAGAACTCGATGGATTTCCGGGTATATTCGCTCAGCTTCATTAACCCACTTTTCAAGTAACGATTCCTTTTTAACTTGAATACTATTTCGAAGAGAGTAAATATCGATCAATGCCTTGTTATAGACTTCGACCTCGCCGTTTTGACGACAAATCAAGACTGCCGAAGAATCGCGTTCAATATTCTCATTTAGCTCTGAAAATGAATCTCGATGTTGACATAGCTGTTCTAGCTGTTGCTGCAACTGTCGTTGATGTAACTGCACAGCATTTTCCAGATGTTCGTTTTTTATGGCTAGATCTCTTGCTGCCTGGAATACTTTGTGACGAACGTCAAAATTGGTTGTTTGATTGGTCAGCAGTAACACCGGCTCGTTTCCAGCATTAATTGCGATCGCTTCTAGGTATACCTCATAACCCTTATCATTTTCCTCTGTCCAAAGACCTGATTGAAGATGCTCGGATTTTGCTTGCGACCAGATTTGTTCTGCGTCAAATAGAAAGTTCTCGATAAAGGGGAAGGCAACCCCCAAGAAATATTCATCTCTTTCTGAGTAAACTGAGAATTTATCCTGATATAATTGAGTGAACCAATCAGGTAGTTCAAAGAGAGGTACAAAAAACCCTCCCGCACTCAGTCTAAAACCAGCAATGCTCATCTGCTGCAAGATAATCCGTAGCATTGAGATTTCTTTATTCATTGGAGGCCTCCGGCTATATGATGAATGTCCATATCAAGTATTAAGTTAAGAAAGTACGAGCTCAACAAGTTTCTTAAATGCCAACTCTACGTTCTGATCTTTTTTCGCGCTTGTTTGATAAATATTGTCCTCGTCGACTCCTAGGAATTCGGTATCTTGTTGGTCAAATTGCCAAGCCCCTTTTAAATCACTTTTGTTAATCAGCAGAATGGTGGGAATATCACCAAGATGTTCATCGACTATTTTTCGTATCTCTTGCGCTGATTCGAGGGTTTTCTTACGGGTACCATCAACAACCAAAATAATGCCGCTAGCCCCCCTAAGATAGGACGGTTTTAAGTCGGTAAAACCATCAATCCCCTCGATGTCCCAAATCATAAGCTGGATAGAATTCGCGCCCACATGGACGGTTTTTTTATCAATCTTAACGCCAATTGTTGTATGGTATTTATCGTCAAAAATACACTCAACGAACTGTTTAACCAAACTGGTTTTTCCGACAGCAAAGGCACCGACCATGCAGATTTTTTTATTGACCATTATCAAAACCCTCTTCCGTCTGATAGAGAACTTCAATTCGAGCCCTTCGTTGTAATTCAGTGGGGACTGATGAGAGATCTTTTGCTCCCACCCCCCAACTAACGAGTAAATTTAGACTGATATCATTTCCCCCTAGGATTCTGTGTAAGAGTTTTGCGCGTTGTTCGCTTAAATCAATATTAGCCTGTGAAGCACCCTGTGTGTCAGCGAATCCTGTCACACTGATCTGCGATATTCTGCTGTTGGTTAATGGCTGTAATTCAAATAATCTTTTCAAACTAACAATCACGTGATTGAGTTCTTCTAAGCTCGATTGTTTTAAAGTTGAAGAGGCCACTTCAAAATAGAAATTAGTAGAATTAATCTGTTTGACTAACCCATTGAACTCTAACCGACTTTTCTCTCGAACGGATAAATTAGCTTTATACTGAAGTTGTTCCGACGGTTTAACAACGAAATAATTGGCAACCAACGGATCCTTCGATAGATTCAATAAGTTCTCCGCCGAAGTCACACCCGAGACAATCAAATGTGTTTTGCCTTGCTCGTCTCTTGTCGATAGTTGAAGCTGGTATTTATTAGCGAGGTAGGGTAGATACAGTTCGGTAGTTCCTATACTAGCAAGCAGGGAATCGATCGCAATGTTAAGCCCAGAAATTGCTATTTTATCCTGCAATATCTCTTTTGGTATCGCGAGCGGAGAGCGCCATACCTCAAAGGTCAATTGATCACCCTCGAGCTGATGTGACAACACTCGATATCCTTCAGTTTGATTGATAAGACCAATATTTCTCTGAATTTCGTTCTCTAAAATACTTCGTTGGTACACGAAATATCCGATCAGCATTATTAATACAAATACCGTTACAATCGCAAACCACGGTTTTGATTCAGAGTCGCTCTTTTCTTTCGTCAGTAACGAGTCTTGTAATATTTGCTGGCTTGAAGATAAAGGTTCAGTATCACCATTAAATGTTTTGAGTTCTTTCGAATAAGACGCATGAAGTTTTTCGTTTAACAACGAAAGCTCTTGTTTAACATCTTTATGTAAACTACCTCGAACTGCAAAGGCAATCACTGCGAAGGGGCCCGATTCGATTATCAGACTTAAATCGCCAAACTGAATGGTTTCAATCCCTTCCGACTCTTGGCCAAATGAGTCTTTAGCAAAATCATTGATCGCTGTTAACATTGAAGAAACAAGATCAGGGTCTTGATAATTAACATCATTGGCTTGTGCTGATTGAATTAGTACGCCGCTTTCTCTTTCAATAAAGAATATCTGCTCCACTCGATATTGAATCGTTTGCAATAGTGCGTACTGACCATACGGAATTCCCAATTTCCACGCTTTAAAACGCCACAGTAACGATTTAGTCGAAAGACTATTTTGCAGCAGATAATTAAGCGAATGCATCAAGTCAGCTAAAGCAGTTGATACTGCTTTTCTAACAGCCGGGCCTATAATTGGAAAAATGACATTCGTTATTTTTTCTGGATGGCTCTTAATTGACTCATCAATGGCCGATTCGATCACCGGAGCCATTTCTTTCGCTAGAGAGTTGTCCCGACTATTTCGAAGTTTGAAAGCTTCAGTCAGGGAACCAGAGATACGCTCGACATTATCCTGGACGACGCGGTTTTGTATAATTTTCTCGTAATCTTCGCCAAGCAATAATGTGCGTAGTCGCTGATAGTCAGCTAACGATCGCTCAACCTGTGAGTCGATGACAAGATTTGACTCTTGGTCAAGCATGCTTTCTATGCCTGGGATTCTGTTAGATTACTCGCCATACTCTCTAATAGACTCGCAAGTGTTTTGCGATCTGCCTTGTTAGTACTTAACTCTGCAGACGAAGCTTCAATTTTGCCATTAAGCCTGCGAACTTCCTCTATTAGCGATTGCTCTAATTCTTTAGCGGTTTGTACCAGCGAATTATGAGAGTGTGTAAATTCCTTTTCTGTTTGTTGCTGATGCTCACTGAGTTGGTTTTCAATAGATTTCAGTTTTTCTTCGAGAATACCTTCCTGACTAACGTGTTCTAAACGGTTTTCTTCAAGATCATGAACAATTTTTTCTTGAGCTTCTGCTAACTGACTAGAAAAATCCAAAGCATTTTTTTTCATCATCGCTTCAAGGCTATCTAATCGCTTGTTAATCGTTTGATTATGTTGCTCTATCGTTTTCTCTAGTACGGCAACTTGATCGCCAAATAGTAATTCTCGAATTGATGATAATTGATTAGAAGATTGTTCGAGATTTTTGTTGGTGATTTTTGTTCGAGTGCTATCAGTAGCCTTAGTCGATTTAGATGCCTTTGCCATGCTTATTCTCCCTACTCGCGTCATCACTCTATAATTGCAATCTAAATGTAGCGTAAGCGAGGCTGATTTACCAGCATTCATGACCAATTAACGTGAGAATAACGAGTGTACTATTACCAAAAAGAAAGGTTCTATTAGTCGTGTTTCGTCATAAAAAAATCGAAACGATATCTCGCTACGACTTTCTAGCAAAATTCAACCAATCTTTTAATCAAATTTGATAGCGATTTGCGATGTTTGCTATCAACTAATTCACCGTCAGAATCAAAAAAGTTCGCAGCATGAGATATTGCAAGCTGTTCAGGGATCACAATCGTTGATAAATTCGACAACAACATTCTTAGCGGGACAAGCCCCCTCATGCCTCCAAGACCCCCCGGTGACGTCGCGACAACTGCGGTAATTTTATGTTGAAACGCGGATAGAGGTGGTTCATCAGGATAATGAGGGCGCGAAATCCAATCAATGGTATTTTTTAAAAGCGGGGAAAACGAACCATTATATTCAGGCGAAGCAATTAAAATCGCATCATGCTCAGTCACTATTTTTTTAAAGTTTAAAACATTATTAGGCAATCCGCTCTCTTCCTCTAAGTCTCCATTATATAAAGGCATCGGGTAATCATGTAAGTCAATAAAAGTTGCGTCAATACCAAGTTCGATAGCGATAGAATAGGATACTTTAGCGAGTTTTTTATTAAACGAGCCTTTCCTTGAACTGCCTGCAAAAATTAGGATTTTAGCACTCATTTTATTTTCCTATTCGGATTCTTGGTAAATTTACACATGCTCAGTTGCTGAGACCTGATGAATTTCAATCGATGCTTGCCCGTCAATCATCTGCGGAAATTTACTTGCAAAGTTTTGAAAATATGACTTTTCGAAATGTTCGCTAATCGATTCTCGATTTTCCCAACGCTCAAAGAATAAAAAATTACCTAGCGCGCTTTGATTTTCATAAAAACCATAGCTTAGGCAGCCACTTTCTTGAAGAGATTGCGGAATTAGTTCAAGTGACATTGCAATCAATTCTTCTTTATACTCAGCTTTAACTTTAAATTCACCACTGATGATATACATTTTGGTCTCCAGGCTGTTATCAAAAACAAACCCAGTGCACTATTAAAAATGCATAGGGTTTAAGGTAAAGTAATCTAATTACTGGGCCATATCAAAGAATAAAATTTCACTTTCGTTAATTATCTCAATACTAAGTTCATTTTCACTGCTAAACGAGAATCCATCACCGGTTTTGGCTGCTTGACCATTCACTAATAACTCACCGCTCGCTACATGGATCCAGTAGAGTCTATCGGGCGACAAACTAATGGATTTGTTAGTTCCAGATTCGAATCGACCCAGTTTCAACGTTGCTTCCTGTTTAATTTGCATAGCACCGTCTTCGATCTGTGGCGATACAACAGTAGCAAATTCATTGATCGTTAAAGTCTCGGCAAACTGTTTTTGATGATATTCCGGTTGAGTATTTTCAACATTAGGCATCACCCAAATCTGCAAGAAATGAACTTCTTCCGAATTTGAATTATTAAATTCACTGTGTGTAACACCAGTACCAGCGCTCATTAGCTGCACTTCACCTTGCTTGATAACCGACCCATTACCCATACTATCTTTGTGGGCTAATTCGCCACTTAATACATATGAAATAATTTCCATATTTTTGTGGGGGTGAGTTTGAAACCCAGCTCCCGCTATCACATGATCGTCGTTAATCACCCTCAACGGGCCAAACCCCATCTGGTCTGAATCATAATAGTGTCCAAATGAAAAGGTATGCATACTCTTAAGCCAACCTGCATCACTAGGCCCACGGTCTTCACTTGCTCGTTTAATTATCATTGTAAAATCTCCGTTTGTTGTTAGTGATAATAGTGTATATAATTTTCGATATGATGATAATAAGGCAAATATCGAATAAATAATTCGATAAATTGGAATTATGGATAAACTGTCAAATATGAAAGCCTTCGCGGTTGTGGCGCAAACGAACAACTTTGCCCACGCTGCAAAACAGCTAGGCATTGCGCCATCTGTTGTAAGTAAACGCATCAAAGACCTTGAGAGTGATTTGGGTGCATTATTATTTCAGCGCACCACTCGAAAAATCAGCTTAACTGAAATGGGATACAACTACCTAGAGCACTGCCGTCGTATTTTGGATGAATTGGAAGAGGTTGAAGAAAGTATTCGTTATCGAACTCAAATGGCTATTGGCGAGATAAAACTCGCAGCCCCACTAAGCTTTGCCATTAAAACACTCGGCCCCGCAGTTTCAAATTTTCTAGAACTCTATCCTGAAGTGACTATAAAAACTTATCTTGCTGACAAACAAGTTGACCTTATCGAAGAAGGATACGATGTATCGATTAGAATTGGAGAATTAGCTGATTCAAGTTTGATAGCAAAAAAACTAGTCGATTGTAAAAGAGTCGTCTGTGCTAGCGATACCTATTTAAGTAAAAATGGTACGCCTCAATCGCCGAGTGATCTAATTCAACATAATTGTTTAAGTTATACCAATTTATTAGAAGGCAAAAATTGGCCATTTATCGTTAACGGCAACAAACGATTACAACCTGTCCAAGGTCGCTTTCATAGTGATAACGGCGACTTATTATCCGAGGCAGTAATCGCCGGATGTGGAATATCAATGTTACCCAGTTTTATCGTCGACGCAGCCGTGAACAGAGGTGATCTTAAAGTAGTATTGCAAGAGTTCGAATCACCCGATTTCGTCGCTTATGCGGTTTATCCTAATCGGCGACATTTATCCAACCGAGTTCGGTTGCTTATCGAATTCTTGGTCAATTATTTTGAAGTAAACTAACTTGTAGCTATGTTCAGGTTTCAAGAGTCACGCACTATTTATCTAACCCTCTCATTGTATGGACTCTGTTTGTCCATTTATAGGCGGTGCTTTTATAGCAACAGAACAGCATGATAAGACACTACCTTGCAGCGGCAAAGCATACTCGATCGTGATAGAATTTTTCTGAAAGGTCATTTAATTCTGCGCCTATATTTAATATTCGAAAGTAGTCAAGTTAGGTCATTTATGGGTTTATATTTATCTCTGATAATTTCTTTGCTTTCGGTGGTACTTTTATTCGTTAGTTGGAATAGAACTAAGTCTAGATTTATATCTACATTCGGCTGGTTCTTTTTTGCTGTTTCAATATTTATTTGGGCCAAAATTCTCGGTTCAGAAATTGGAACGGTTTACGCGCTTAATTTTTTGAGTGTTTTTGCATGGGTAGTGACGTATCTTAAAACATTAAACGATAATAACTGGCAAATATCTGCTATCAGTGGTACACCAGTAAATATTAATTTACCATCCGTATCCGCCGCTATTTCTCATCAAACCCTAATAAATAACTTTGTTCTATTTATCTTAGCAGTACCGTTAGCTGGTGTTGCAAGCATTCTATTTAGTCTAGCCGCTGTCTCGTTGTTTCCATTAACTATCGTCGCGAAAATCGGCATTTCTATTTTTATCTTTCCCATTATTTGGGGAGGACTAAGTTTTTGGGTATGCGCGAAAACGAAGATGCCATTAGCATACTCATTAGTGACCAGCATTGTTTTGATATCATCAACCATACTATTCCTATAATCATGAAAAATATCCTATCAGCAAATTTGATGAAACGTTCTCTATCGGCCCATTCATGGATTGGCTTAATGCTGGGAGCATTTATGTATCTCATTTGTTTGAGCGGGACGATCGCTGTGTTTTATGAGGAAATCGAGCGATGGGAACAACCAGTAGCGGAAGAGTATTTGTCATACGACAAATCAATTGTCGAACAATCATTCAACGCTTATATAAAGACTAAAAAGCACAACGAGTCTTCTGAGCATTTGTACATTGTTTTTCCGAACGAGGTAATTCCGCGACTGAAATTTGCAGATGATATGAGTGGTTGGTACGTAAATGCAGATGGAAAAATGGGCCGAGAATCGATCGACGATTGGACTGAGTTATTAAAAGGTTTGCACAACAATTTACATTTGCCTATTAGTTTCGGCTACCTGTTTGTGAGTGCGATTGGTGCACTTTTTTGCGGGCTTATTTTTTCTGGATTTTTAAGCCACCCGTCGATCTTCAAAGATGCATTCAAATGGAGAACAAAAAGTAGCCAGCGAATCAACCAAACAGATATTCATAATCGACTAAGCGTATGGGGAGCCCCGTTCCATCTTATGATTGCCATAACCGGTACTTTTTATGGGTTTATCTTATTATTTATGATCGTATTTTCGCAGTCGATTGATGATCTCGACCAACAACAAGTCATGGACCAAGTTTATCCGGCAGAACCAAAGCTAGAAAATCAAACAGGAGAAATAAAGGTAGCAATAGCACTCACTGAAATCGAACAGCTTACTCCAGACGGCCAATTACTATTTATGATTATTCATGACGCTAATACCGAACAGCGTTTTATGGAATTTTTTGTTCAACAACCAGGACGTCTTATTTACTCTGAGAATTATCGATTTGATATCGCTGGTAATTATTTAGGAAAGTCGGGGTTTTCTGATGGTCACATTGCCAAACAAATAGCCTATTCCGTATACCGAATTCACTTTGGTCATTTCGCCGGATATGCCACCAAAATTATCTATTTTGTTCTGGGATTGGCGCTGACAGTTATCTCTGTCAGTGGAATCAATATTTGGCTTGCGAAACGTAAGTATAAAGACAAAATAAACTTATTATGGTCGGCGTTTGTATGGGGAACACCAATCGCACTAAGTGTATCGGCCATTACCCAAGTAATCTTCCATATTGAGTCGATAAATATATTTTGGGGATTAGTCGTTGGCTGCTCTTTAGCTGGTTTGAAGCAGCAGAACGAAATAATTATTAGGCGAAATTATCAACTGCTAACGGCCGTTAGTTTATTTGTTCTACTAGCTGGCTTTTCAATAAAATATGGTGAATTCTCTTTGAACAATTCATCCTTGACGATTAGTATTCCACTGTTAATCTGCGCAGCCTATTTTCTTTACAAAGGGCTAACTCGCAAGATACTGAGTACTCAGGGGCAACAAGAATCACAAGAGAAAATCACCTGAATCAATCAGTCGTGACAACCACTCTTGTTAGATTTAATATGAAGTTGCTCCAAAATTTCTTCCGTATGTTCCCCTAAAAGAGGTGGAGGATGAGAATATTGAATTGGGGTTCGAGACAGTTTAATCGGGCACCCCACTAAGTTTAACTCCGAATTATTTTGATGAGGTATCGTAATCTTCATATCTCTACTTAGTAATTGTGGATCATTAAAGACATCGTCTAGATTATTAATCGGTGCAGCTGGTACCTGAGCCTCTTCAAAAATCTTCAACCAATTGTTGCGACTATCTTGTTTAAGACACTTAGCAATTATAAAAGTTAATACGTCTCGATTTTTAACTCGATGACTATTGGTTTTGAAGCTAGGATTTTCTGCTAATTCCGGTTGTGAAATAGCATTGCAAAAGCGTTCAAACTGTCGGTCATTGCCAACTGCGACAATGCAATACCCATCGCTTGTTTCAAATGTTTGGTAGGGTGCAATGTTGGGATGTTCATTGCCTTTTGCTTTTGGCACCATACCACCTACCAAATAATTGGTAGCTTGATTCGCCATCGCGGCTGCAGTCACATCCATCAATGACATATCGATGTGCTGCCCTAAACCAGAATGACTTCTCTCAGTTATCGCCGCCAAAATACCAATAACAGAATATAACCCTGTCAATATATCGGTAATAGCGACTCCTGTTTTTTGCGGCATTCCATCAGGCTCACCGGTAACACTCATCAATCCACCCATTGCTTGCATCAACAGGTCATAACCAGGGCGTTGTCGATAGGGACCAGTTTGTCCAAACCCGGTAATCGAACAATAGATAAGTGCCGGATTTATTTTTGATAACGTCTCATAATCTAGCTGGTATTTTTTCAACTGATCGACTTTAAAGTTCTCGATAAGAATGTCGCTTTCAGCAACGAGTTTATGCAATATTACCTGACCTTTCTCACAGGTAATATCAATGCAAATGGACCGTTTTCCTCGGTTAGCACATAAGAAGTACGCACTTTCATCGGTGATGTTCCCATCATCGCCATACAGAAAAGGAGGGCCCCATTGGCGAGTGTCATCACCTTGTACAGGCCTTTCAACTTTTATAACATCGGCCCCCAAATCCGCCAGTGTTTGACTTGCCCATGGGCCGGCAAGAATTCTAGACAGATCGAGAACTTTTAGGTGTGACAAAGCTGTATTGGTAGTAATAAGCTCGCTCCAATTGGAAAGGAAGATATAGGATCAATGATAAAACTCTAGAGCAAGTAGCTGCGCTGCCTAGATTCTAACCTAAATACACCGATTTAGTTTCTAAATATTCTTCCATTCCCGATTCACCTCGCTCTCGGCCGTTACCCGATTGCTTATAACCACCAAAAGGAGCCTGCATTTCAGCAGTAGCACCGTTGATATGAATCATACCGGCGCGAATACCTTTCGAGAATTCAAGCGCTGTATGTTTATCTTTACCAAACACATAGGCAGCGAGACCATATTCCGTATCATTTGCTATTCTCAATGCGTCATCTTTGTCTTCGTACGTCAGTACACAAACGACTGGACCAAAGATCTCTTCTCGCACTATTTTTGATCTTTCGTCCACATCGTAAAATACCGTCGGCTTTACATAATATCCCGGATTGTCGATTGCAATTTTTGTGGTTCCTCCGCAAAACACCTTAGCACCTTCATCAATTCCTTTTTGAATATAGGCATTAATTTTTTCAAACTGAATTTTATTTACTACAGGGCCAATGTCTGTTTTTTCGTCAAAGGAGTCACCGACTTTGTGTGCGTCAATTTCAGTTTGGATCATTGTTAGTGCACTATCGAGATCGCTTTCAGCAACCAAAAGCCGAGTTGGTGCGTTACAGGATTGACCGGTATTAACTAATAAGCGTTGTACGCAAGATTTAACGGCAGCGTTTAAATCTGCACCCGGTAAAATAACAAACGGTGACTTTCCGCCTAGCTCTTGTGTCACTCGCTTAACCGTCGGAGCGGCGGCTTTTGCAACCGCAACACCAGCTCTGGTTGAGCCCGTAATTGAAACCACATCAACATCAGGATGTGCCGATAAAGCAGCGCCTGCAATCGCATCACCAAATACCAGATTAAAGGTTCCTTTAGGCAAATCCAGCTGACTGATTAATTGGGTAAAAAGGGCTGCACTGTAAGGAGAGTATTCACTCGGCTTTAATATCATGGTGCATCCCGCTGCAAGGGCTGCTGCTACTTTCGAAACCACTTGATTCATTGGCCAATTCCAAGGCGTGATCATCACTGATACACCCACTGGCTCCTTACAGATTTGGGTAGCCCCGGACATTTTTTCAAATACAAAATTGACTAAAGAATCGCGGGTACTTTTTAACAGTCCAAGTCCAACAGTCGCTTGCATGTTTCGCGACATCGTAATCGGCGCGCCCATTTCCATGCTGATGGCATACGCCATTTGTTCCAAAGAATTTTGGTAAAGCTCTATTAATTGATCAAAGATAGCTAATCTTGCTTCGACGTTAAATTGAGAATAGATAGGAAATGCTCTTTTCGCAGCATCAACCGCTTTGTCGACACTATCCACACTACTTAAAATCATCTCTCCATTCACATTAAGGTTCGATGGCTGGATCACTTCAAAAAACGTTGCCCCAGTTTCATGAGTCCATTGGCCATTAATAAAATTTCTTTTTATATCAGGTAGAGTATTCATCTAATCAATCTCAACAATTGTAATACTAGGGGAAGTTAGTTTGCTATTTTATTAATACTGACTTGTTGCCAATGACCGGGATTAATCACCAGCTCACCGTTCTTTTCAAAACGCATTAAGAAAGGGTATCGGCTCGGCACAGTAAATTCGTTTTTAGTGACTTGTAGTAATTCGATTTCTTTATCGTTTGGTATCGCATATACATTGATTCTTCCTTTTGATCTTGCGTAGAGATTTCCATTTCTTGATTTTAATATTAATTGCGACTGCTCACTGAACTTATATTCGCCTTCTAGTTTGGCGAGTTGCTGTTTAGATAGCTTTATCTTCTTTTTTTGCTTCTTGCTAGCAGTCTTCGTCACTGCTGGTTGCTCAGGAATTGAAGAAAGCACTGCATCCCACATTAATTCAGAAGCGACGATTCCAAGCTCGACACTATTTAATTCACCATCTTCTATCTCTTCAGTAGAAACGGCGTAAAACACGTCGCCATCAAATAACGTACCGTAAGGTTGAAGAGAGCGAGCCATCGATGTATTGACCTGGACTGCTAATCGTTTTAAGTAAGCTGGTTTTAATTTTTGATTGGTAACCAAGATACTAATAGTGGTATTTTGTTTATGTTTGTTTTTTAACGCTGCTATTTTCTTTTCCAATCCCTTGCCATAGTCTGAAAACAAGTCAGCGACTGGGATATTGGTTTCTAATCCAGATTCGGTATAGCAGCTAGGTACATTGCCATTTCTATCGACTATAGAACCATAAGCATTGACCACCGTAAAAGCCGCCAACTTGACCTTTCCAATCTGCTTAAAGGCAGCTCCTTGCCCAGAGAAAGAATTACAGCCAAAAAATCCACCTGACTTTGCAAATCGTGCAGCACCCGTTGCGCCAAGAGGAAAGTTACCCGTTTTAGCAGCGCGAAACGCCGCTTGTCCCAGTTTTTTATCTGGGTAGATTTCATTTAATCGACGGCCACCAAAATCAAAAATAATAGAACCAACGGACATTGCAATGTTCGGGACCGTTGCAAAGGCATCACCGTCTCGTAACCCATCATCTTTTAGTGCACTTGCTACTGCTGTCGTCGCCTCCAAGCCGTACCATGACCCACCGGCAATAACGATAGTATCCAGCTCAGGAAAAGGATAACCCATTTCCATATAGGGTGCGTTCACTGTTCCAGGACCACCACCTCGGACATCGATCGCAACACTGGACTTATCACCAAAATGGATAACCGTCGTTCCTGTTGGACCATTTTCATAACTAGCGGTGCCTATTTTTATCATTGGCCAATCAAACTTAAGATTTCTTTCGGTCTTTTTATTAACCTCAGGCACTAGCGATTCTTGAGAGGCTATAGTTTGATTGGTCAATCCAAACAAGATCACAGATACCAAACTAAGTATCTTTTGTTTTGCAGAGCTCGAGTGAGATTTGAATTTAATCGGCATAGAATAGAACTTCCCAATTTATTGTTTATTTACTAGTCATTTTTCTGTCAGTGTATTGAAGTGTGATACCAGCAGTTTGACTTATTCGATAGCGATCATATCTTAGTGAGCGCTAAATCGTATACTGCCAAAAGCGAGAGAGTTGGTGCAAAATACGCACCGCCAACAGCAGAGGGTTTTAAGAACAATGAAGGAAATTTTTATTCGGCATTTAATTTTTTGGCAACCGATTTAATTAACCATTCTCTAAATCGTGCCACCGGCTTAACTTGCCAACGATCAGCTCTCGCGATGAAATAATATGCGCCCAATGTAACTGGATTGAAGTCCTTGCATTCGCTGCCAATTTGGACAAGTTTTCCACTGGCCAAATCGTCTGAAACCACCAATAAATTAGAAAGAGCAATACCTCGCCCGCGCTTCGCAGCTGCAAGAGTCATATGCCCGTCCCATAATCTCGGTCCGGATAGCTCATCAATTGTAGAAAGACCATTCTTGTCAAACCAAACTCGCCAATTATCGAAATCTTCCTCGTGTAATAATTGGTGAGAAAGTAAATCCTCCGGCTTAGTGATAGGGGTGGAATTAGATAAATATTCCGCACTAGCTACTGGGATGATTGCTGGGCGAGCGATTTCTTCACTTTTTACGTTAGGTGGCAAAATTGCTTCCCGTTCATGCTCTCTAAAGATTCGGATATCAACATCAGCCTCGTGACGGCTAAAATCTGGGTCCTCACTAGTCGATCGCAACTCAAAATCAATATTTGGGTTAGCCGCTTCAAACTCTTCAAGATGACTGATCATCCAGTGCAATGCGAAACCAGGCATGCACCACACCTGAAGCGAGTTATCTTTGCCTCGCTTCATTAAATCAATGGTTGCTTCTGATATTAAATCGATTGCTTGAGTTATTTGTCGATGATAAGTTTTTCCTTCTTCGGTCAAAATAGCACCCGAAGGTGTTCGCTCTAGTAAAATGCAACCAGTCCAATCCTCAACCGCTTTCAAATGGCGACTTACCACTGCATGATCTCGCAGCAAAGCCTGTGCCGCTTTACGTATTCCACCTAATCTTGCAACGGCATCAAAAGCTCTTAATGATTCGAACGGAGGGATTGATTTTCTGGATGGTATTCGTGTGCTCGCATTCTTAGGTGGCATAAGTTCAGTATTTACTGTGGGGTCGCTGTTTAACATACTTTATCAGAATCCTAACAAATAATCGAAGTCATCAAAATAATGCCATCCGTATTTAAAGATTTATTGACAATATGGACGCATTAAATCAGCGATCGCTTTAGCGCCGTAACGACTATCCGCTTGCAAATTCCGCTGAATATTGTTGATATCGACAATGTCTTTGTCTTGGCAGAGTCGCCTTACTCCTTCGATACTTTCGCCTTTAAATCGAAATGCGACAATCATTTGACTCAATCGGTCGACCAAATCGTCGGGGGCTTGCTTTAATTCCCAAGGTTGTCTTTTATTATCTGAACAATCACTTTGTTCCATATGAGAAATGGTTTTCTTCAATACATCTAAAGTCTCTTCGTTCGAATCGATTAATTCGAATTTTCCACGCAATTGAACAGAAACGTAATTCCATGTAGGTACGGTATTTTTTACCTTAAACCAACGAGGCGATACATAAGCATTGGGACCACAAAAAAGAGCTACTGCGTTCGAACCTGCCTGAATAGATCCTGTTTGTAAATTACGTTTGGCAATATGTCCTATAAAATTCAGTTCTTCTGAATTTCCAACATGTATTAAAGGAGTAGCCGAAATGTGAGGGTGAGAGGACTGTTCTGTGGAATAAGAGACAATTTGTGCAAGTGCATTTCCCCTAATGAAGTCTAACAGTTCTTTTTGATTATCGAACGAATAGTGATCGGGAGTAAAAACATCGGTGCCGCTATCGTCTCCTTTCTTAGCGTATGTAGCGCCTTGGTGCATAGATGGTGACATGCTATTTCGTTTCCATTTTTAACTTGTTATTCGATTAATAATAGAGGCTCTAGGGCACATCTATCGAACTCGATACTTAAGCACTATCAAGAAATTGTTTTTAATCAATGGCCGGAAAAGACTCTCAGACAACAACATCTGAGAGTAAGTCTGACGTTTACTAGCGAAAGGAATAACAAACTTCTTTAGAACGAATATTCTGCTTTCACTCCAATCGAACGAGGTCGAGTACGATTGGCGTTTTTCCAACCTGCGTAGGGGTCAATATACTTATTCTCATCAGTTAAGTTAGTGGCGAACAATTCGATTGAAATATCATCCATTTCAATTCCCACTCGTGCGTCAATTAAACTCAAATCATCCGAGAATTGATTGGTCGCGTTTTCAGCAGGAAATGAAGAGCGGTCGACGTAAGAGACTTTGTCACGATAACTGTAATCGATTCGTGCGTAACCCGGCAAACCTGATAGTAAAAAGTTATACTTGGCACCAAGGGTGTAAGCCGTCTTTGGCACATAATCTACATCGTCACCGGCAATATTAACGGAATCTTCCGAATTTATTTTGATTACTTCACTGTCTATAAACGAAGCGGTTATAGAAAAAGACAAGTTATCGGTAGCATTTATATTCGCACCAAACTCTAATCCATCCACTTCTACGGTGCCGATATTACTTAAAAGGAATTCGAAAGAACTAGTCGCCGCATCAAAAATTAATCCGCGGCGGATCATTTCATCGTATTTAGTATGGTAATAAGCCGTTTCAAGACTAAGTACTCCGTCAAAGAATACACCCTTTGTACCGATTTCGTAGTTAGTTACTTCCTCAGGCTCATAGTCTGAACGTCCAGGCTCATTAAATCCACCACTTCTAAATCCCTCACCGACATTCGCGTAAATATGACTGTATTCAGTTAATGCGTATGAACCATAAAAACGAAAAGTCAGAGAATCGAAATCTTTTTCTTTGGTCACACCGGTTAAATTGTCTATCACTTCTTTTTCATCATCAAACTGTCTCGCTCCAAGACCCAGTTCTAGGCTATCAGTAACTTCATAGGATACATCGGCAAAGTATGCGGTTGACTTAGAGCTTTGTTTTTCCGAAAAAGGTGCGTCGGGATAAACAACGCCCGCAAACAAGGTGTCTGAAATGGCATCGAGCTGATTATCGACATCTCGATAATAATAACCCACGGTCCAATGCAGTGGATTTCCCGTATCAGCTGAAGACATTCTTAATTCTTGGGTAAATTGATCAGCTTCTTGGTATCGCTCATCGTTACCTTCTAAAAATCCAGCATAGATAGTTTGTTCTGTTCCAAAATATGTAAACGGATATTGATGGGTATAATCTACGGAGCTAGTAATACTAACTAGGTTAAATTCCTCACCGCTATAATCAACGGTTAAGCCGTAAAGATCATAGTCCATTTCCTTGGGTAACAATTCAATAGAAGGGTCGATCGCCACTTCAACTGTACGATCAGCTTCTTCAAATCCTAACCCTAAGCGACTTTCATTACTATGAGTAATATAGGTCGCTTCAGCACTTAAACTACCGTTTATTTGCCAGAGGGCTTTTAAGCGAGCATGCTCGAGGTCTTGATAATTTCCATCTTTAATACCCGCTTCTGGCTGGTCCTGCCAACCACCATCACGTTCCATGGTTGCTGCAATTCGAACGGCAAAAACGTCTTCAACGATCGGTACATTGATAACACCCGTCACCGTTTTCTTTGCTTCCCCATCACTAACTTGAGAATAAGATGCACCAATACTTCCTTCGAAACTTTGAGTATCAGGGCTATTGGTAATGTACTTCACGGTACCCGCTATTGATCCCGACCCATATAGAGTTCCTTGCGGACCTTTTAGCACTTCAACGCGTTGCAGATCGATTAACCGAAGATCTAATTGGTCATATCCTGAGATGGTACTCGGTAGCTCATCTAGATACATTCCAACCAATGCTCCACTGCTAGAAGTATTCGACAATCCGCGCATAAAAACGGTGTAGCTACCTGGACCATCTTCTCGCATAGACATGCCTGGAACTGAGAAAGATAAGTCTTGAAGATTAGCAATCCCTTTTTGTTCTATATCTTCCGCTGTTATAACAGCGATGCTCATGGGTACTTCAATTGCTTTCTGCTCTCTTTTTTGAGCCGTTACTGTAATAACGTTTTCTTCCTGATTGTTGTCATCATCAGACACTGCCGCCAGTAAAGGTATTGTCAACATAGCGTTTGAAAGCATCGCTAAGCTAATTTTACTTAAGGTATTTATTTTCATTTTATTGTTCCTACTTTGTGAGACAGAACGACCAAGTAGCTATCAAAAGCGTAGTGGTTCTACCGATGATTTCATGTCGTGCTGCCACTTTAACCTGACAGGTTTAATCATTCACATTGCCTAATCAATCAAAATCGGTGCGTTAAACGCACCACGCTATCGGTAATAACATGGTGTTATTCTTAAAGCTGCAAAAATAGTCATGTAATATACAATCGCTCCTCATCGAGCCAAAGAGACTATCACCGAATTTACAGTCGCCATAAAATTGAGTACCGATATACATGAGTAATACTGTCGATCTAAAACAAACGGAAAAGTGCGAACAAGAGTTCATGGGTCATCCGAAAGGCCTTGCTTACATCGTTTTTACTGAAGCATGGGAAAGGTTTTCGTTCTACGGTATGCAAGCGTTACTCGTTCTTTATATGGTGAGGTACCTTTATCTAGATGGCAATATCGAACAAGTTGCTGGATTCGAAACATTTAAAGGAATTGTAGAATCTATTTTTGGTACTCTCTCTAACGATGCATTAGCGAAACAAACAGCTGGTTTATATATTGGACTCATTTATTTCTTTCCCGTATTTGGCGGCCTGCTTGGGGATAAAGTAATCGGTCGAACACGGGCTGTGCTATTGGGCGCCGTATTTATGGCTATTGGTCATTTTTTGATGGCATTCGAACATACGTTTTTATTGGCTCTTTCCGCACTAATCCTCGGTTCTGGTTTATTGAAAGGCAACCTAGCGGCACAAGTCGGCGGACTCTACAAGCGCCTTGACCAACGAAGAGATACAGCCTTCTCGGTTTATAATGTCGCAATCAATATCGGTGCGACTATTGCGCCACTAGTCTGTGGAACCTTGGGTGAACTTTATGGATGGCATTATGGCTTTGGTGCTGCAGGCATAGGAATGCTCGTTGGTATTACGATTTATTGGAAGGGACGCCGTTATTTACCTGCAGATAATATCGACAAAACCGATAATCCAATTAAAGAGTTGACTCGAAACGATGGCAAAATCGTTGCGGCTATTGTTCTCATAATCTTGTTGGCCGCTTTTTATTGGACCGTACAATCTCAAGTCTGGATTACTTATCCCTTGTGGATAGCGGAACGGGTCGACCATACGTTGTTTGGCTGGAGTATGCCGGTCACTTGGTTTCAATCGATTGATAACTTCGCAGTGCTGATATTTGCGCCTATTGTTATTTGGCGCTGGCGAATACTCGCTCAACGAGAACTTGAACCAGCTGTGATCACTAAGTTAATTAAAGGATTTTTCACCTTTGCATTTGCCTATGGTCTTATTATATTTGGCGAGTGGTTAGCGAATAGTTCAATCACCAGCGGTCAAAAAGTACACATTATTTGGCCGGTATTATTTCATCTTATTTGCGGTTGGGGATTTATGCATCTCGGACCAATATTCATGGCACTCATATCAAGAACAGCACCTGTTTCAATTAATACCATGATGGTTTCTGGTTATTACCTTTCGATTTTTGCTGGTGGCACCTTAAGTGGGTGGTTGGGTAAGTTTTATGAAACCATGTCTCCTATCGAGTTCTGGTTAATGCACATCGCGATTGTCAGCAGTGGTGGAATATTAATTTGGTTATTATCTAAACCCCTGACTCGTCTACTATTTAGTCAAGAGAGGGTGGTTGATTAGATAATAGAATAATCCTTTTTTTGTGGCTCTAGTTTGTGATTAGTAATGAATCAACCGCATTAAAAAAATCGTTATCAATAACACCTTGATCACCGAGAGGTTTTGAACGCGCCGCTAAAATAACGACTACTAACTTCGTCACTGGGTTAACGTAGATCCGTTGCCCGAATATACCTCGCGCCGAAAAAGCTCCGGTTGAATATTCCCCTTGAGGATCTGGCACGGTCCACCACATATAGCCATAGGGTTCCGTTTTACTCGCTATTTTGGTAGGACCAGACGCCATTGAAATCCAGTTAGAAGGCAAGACTTCAATACCATTAATAATCCCTCGATTCTGAATAAACAATCCGAATCGAGCGTAATCACTTAAAGTTGCATTGATACCGCTACCAGCAATTTCTAATCCGTCTTTCGACTCAAGCCACCAACTCGCATCAGATTCCATTCCTTGAGGTATCCATATTTTTTCAGCGAGATATTCTGCAAGCCATTTATTGGTAGCCGCTTTTAGAAGCTCACCGACTACGTGAGTTTCTCCTGTACTGTAATTCCACCGAGTACCAGCTTCCGCTACTTTAGGTAACTTAGAGACGTAATCTAAAATGCTGCCCGGCTGTTGGGATATTTGGAGGTTTAGTACATCCGTTCGATTAGATGTTGGATCAGTATGATCTTCGTTCCAATGAACACCGGAACTCATTAATAGCAGCTGTCGCACTGTCACATCAGCATAACTACCACCGCAAAGTCTCGGAATATATTTGGTCAAGTAGTCATCGAGACTATCTATATACCCGTCTTTAATTGCTGCCCCCACCAAACTGGCACTAATAGATTTTGCCATCGACATGGACATCCATCGCGTATCAGGACGATTACCATATTCATAATTTTCAAATACGACTTGGCTGTTTTTAACAACCATTAGTCCAGCAATGCGATTCCGCGATACATAATCAAATAAGTCGATTTCCTCGCTATTCGATTTAAATGAAATATTATCGATGGTGTGGGTACTTTTACTCAGCACTAACGGCGAATTGCCGTTCTTAATCAACCGAGTCGGAAAATACTGTTCTGTATTTCGACAGCCAGCAACTTGCTCAGCGGGAAAGACTTTTCCGGCATAGAAATTTCGAATTGATGGTAGTTGATTCATATGAGTTCCAACTATTTTCCGTGGGCCGTAATTTTGGTTTGTTGTTCGGTAATATCAATTGGGTCCACGGAAGTCGATAAATCACTGTCCGGGGTTAGGTGCTTAGCGATTGCCTGAAACGCAACCAGACTTTCTAAATTCATGTAACCACCATTGGTAAAATAATCGGGATAGGCGGAGGTCTTGACAATCATTACTTCCCGTTTCGGATTGATATAAATAAACTGGCCAAAGATTCCAATCGCAGCGTAATCATTTCCGTCGGGTGAAGGTGGAACCCACCAGTGATATTTGTAACCAAATCGAATGTTTTCTATCACATTATTATCCATTGGCATTAAATGGGGTGCATCTGGAATACCAGAGACCTCAACCCACTTTTCCGGTATCACTTGCTCACCTAAATAATTACGTCCCTGATCAAGATAGAGCTTTCCAAATCGATACATATCCCTGAGTCGAATATTCACCCCACCATAAACTTGAGGCTGATTATCGGAATCAATTAACATCTTGACCTCACTCTCGGCACCTATTTTTGACCACAAATTGTCATGGAAGTATTGCTCATAGGAAAGACCTGTCGCACCACGAATAACCATTCCTAATACATGAGTGTTAATACTCGCGTAATGCATCTTAGATCCTGGCGCGTGATCGTTAATTGACGTTGCAGCAAACAGATCTAAAGAGCCGATCGACATTGCAACTAATGAGCGAACAATTTCTGAGTCTAAATTGGCATATTCTTCACTCCAACGAATACCGGTCGACATTTCCAAAGTGTCCTTGATAGAAACATTGTCATAACCAGTATTTTTAAGTAAAGGTACGTATTTGGTCACTGGCTCTTCTAATTTGAAATGCCCTTGTTCAACGGCGATCCCAACAAGCATCGATAACATTGACTTAGATACCGATGCCATCAAAACGTAATCTTCCGCAGTATTACCGCGATCATACATTTCATAAATAAGCTCACCCTTATGCATCACCATTATTCCGGTTGTATGGGTACGGGTAATAAAACTGTTAGTGTTTATTTGCTCTCCATAGTGATCAAAACTTTCAGGAAAAACGTTCTCTGTGGACTTCAGTTTGAGTGGGTACACATCGTCAGTAGCCTTAATATCTATTGCGGGGTACTTGATGTATAACTCTCGAAAGTTCCTATCGATATTTTCTGGTGCAAAAGTCGACACATATTTTCTTAAAGCATTTAGTTCGATTATTTGTGACCAAAAGAAAGCTGTAGCAGCTATAGCTATAAGAACAATCGAAAGAACGATTTTTTTCCACATTTGCATCAATTTTCTCCAAGACGAGGTTGAATAATTATCATTCCTAGTTTGTCATAAGCAGATAGCAAGGCAAGGTGACTAAAAACACCAACCTGTTGTTAAAAAAGCACCGCTTGCGGTGTTCACACATCAACCCCGCTGACATCTTTGGCACCCCCTGTTTTCTAACTGATTAAAATATACTGATAATACTTAAACATCGCCTTGAAAGGCTTGGGAATATCATTATGAATCTTAATGCTCATTGGAGTCCTTTTACGTCCAACAAAGTCTTTAACAAGAACCCTAGAATGATCGAGTCTGCTGAAGGCATGTACTGGACAACCGACAAAGGCGAGAGGGTACTCGATATGACCGCAGGTCTTTGGTGTACTAATCTTGGCCATGGTCGCGAAGAAATAGCGTCGGCCATGTATGAGTCCAGCAAAAAACTCGACTATGCGCCGTCATTTGGTTTTGGTCATCGACACTCTTTTGAACTAGCGGAACGATTGACCGCTCTTGCTCCTCGCGATCTTAACCATGCGTTTTTTACTAACTCTGGTTCTGAGTCCGTCGACACCTCACTTAAAATGGCACTTGCCTATCATAGCGCTCGAGGCCAATCAGGTAAAAAAATATTCATTGGAAGAGAGCGTGGTTACCACGGCGTGAACTTTGGTGGAACAGCAGCAGGTGGCATCAATACGAATACCCGTACATTTGGTCGCTGGGGAAATGTCGACCATTTATCCGATGTATTAGATATGGAACGCAATGCGTTTAGTCACGGTTTACCTGAACACGGTGTTGAAAAAGCCGAGGAATTAGACCGACTCATTCAATTCCATGGCGCAGAAAATGTCGCTGCAGTCATTGTTGAACCAATCCAAGGGGCTGGTGGTGTCATCATGCCACCACAAGGTTATTTGAAACGACTCAGAGAAATATGTACCGCTAACGAAGTGGTTCTAATTTTTGACGAAGTCGTTTGCGCCTTTGGCCGAACTGGTTCGTTTACTGCTGCACAAGAATTCAACGTACAACCCGATATCATGACACTGGCCAAAGGACTCACTAGTGGAACCGTCCCCATGGGCGCCGTATTATGTTCTGACACTATCTACGACGCTGTTGTCAGTAATACACCTGATGGTATCGAATTTTTCCACGGCTATACCTATTCTGCCCACCCAATTGCCTGTGCTGCAGCAATGGCCTGTTTAGATATTTATGAAGCCGAAGGTTTATTCACACGAGCGAATGAAGGCATTGGCCGATATTTAGAACAAGTCTTGCACCGCCTCAGAGATCTGGACGGCATCATCGATATTAGAAACTACGGCTTGCTTGGAGCAATTGAATTCGAACCAACGGGTGAAGCGGTTCCAATGGGTGTCAAAGTATTTACTAAGGCATGGGACAACGGTCTGATGGTGAGAGGATTAGCTAACACCATTATTGTATCGCCACCTTTGGTAGTTGAAGAGTCTCACATTGATGAATTTGCTGAGAAGATTTGGCGTTCAGTCAAAGACTGTCAGGGTTAGATTTCTTATTATCCAATAGTTTTCCGGCACTCAGGCATTTTTCCAACGTCTGAGTGCGTTAAATAACTGAATCATTCCTTTACCGAAGTATAAATATCCGCATTTGAACTTTCAACTTGATGGTACAAAATACCTTGAGAAGAAATATCATAAGATGAACTATGGTTTTCCAATTCGAGTTGCTCTGTAGGTTCTGTTAACACACGAGAATAGAGTTGATAACTGCCATTATTAAACACCTGCCAATACCAATGATTAGCTTGTTTCTTTAAATTAAAACGTCGACCCAACAATGGACCTATTTTGTTGATGATTGGATCGTCCATCAGTTGTTGATTTTCACCAACATAAAGTTGACCCGATTGATCCCGCCACCAACTATCCGAAGCAACTTCACTATAACGAACATAGCTCCAACGTTCTTCGAGATAAGAAAGTTCTTCTGATTTTAAATCGTAATGGGTAACACGCCATTGATTATCAATATTGCTGCTAAAAGAAACTGTTTGATTATCTTTTAGAGATACACCGCGTATTTCAAATTGTGGTAGTTTTAATTTGCTTGCTTTTCCGGTTTGGCGATTAATTAAATGAATTTCATTGAGTGCCAAACCCAGTAGGAAGGCTCCGTCATAAGACCAAATCAAATCGACATAATGACGATGATCAGTAAACTGGGTTAGTTTACGAGTGTTATTACCATCGACATCAGTGAGCCAGATTTCTTCGTGACCCGAAGCCAAACTGATATAAGCCACCCAATTACCCTGATAACTAAACCGAGCCAACCGATCATCGACCGATGAATTTGCGATAAGTTGAACTGTTTGTGATTGATGGTTGAAATAAAGGGTATTCATATTAACTCGCCCAGCGGTTAATAAGTAATCTTTACCATTACTGTGCCGCTCGGGAGCACCGATCTGTTGACCACCCGAATAAATCACTCGACGATCTTTTCCCCTTAAATTATAACTGACTAATTGGTACGCCGGATGTTCACCCATTAAGACCACTCGATCGCCTTGATGATTCCAAATACCGCAGCAAATATAGGCATCCTGTTTAAATAATAACTGCAACTCATCAGTTTCGAGATCGAGCGAATAGAAGCCTTCCCATTGTTGCTTGTCGGGGGAAGATATCAATAATTTATTTTCTGTCGGATGTATATCAAATTGGCTATTGCCTCCCAAATAGTGAATGGGCTGATTGAGTCGTTTTTTACTGCCTGTTTTGAGGTTTAACTCAAATAATGTAAAAGGACTATTTCGCTTTTCGGCTTCCGTATAAACCAGTCGGTTATTATCATGAGTAAAGGCAATCTTGCCGTAACTGCCTTGGGGACAATTGTGGATAAGCTTTGGCGGCTTTAATGAAAGCCCATCAAAGCCTCTAATAAAGTATTGGCAAGAAGTAGGGGTCGTGACCAAATAAACCACCATACTGCCATCGTCACTCCAAGACAGGGAACCTACCCAACTATTGGTTTGCTCACTATGACTCACCTCTACCATTTGCTCATCAATTAAGGATTTAATTTTGGTGCGCATTTTATCGCCATTAAATTCAACAAAGGCTAAAAATT
>JAHRVB010000073.1 GCA_019090895.1 Kangiellaceae bacterium | reverse complement strand
ATTTTAAGCCTTCAGGTTGGTCGATTTTATTTTGAATGATATAGCGCGCCATTAATCCTCTTGCTTTTTTTGCAAAAAAGCTAATGATTTTGTACTGACCGTTTTTGTAGTCTTTAAATACTGGAGTAATTACAGGGTGTGATAATTGCTTCGCTTTTATTGCTTTAAAATACTCATTAGACGCTAAGTTAACCAATACTTGAGAATCGCTTTTATCGAGTTCTTTTTGAATGGAAATTTTTAATGTTTCGCCCCAAAATTCGTACAGGTTTTTACCTAATTCATTTTCAAATTTAGTACCCATTTCTAAGCGGTAAGCTTGCATTAAATCCAAGGGGCGTAGTACACCATAAAGCCCAGATAAAATTCGTAGATGGTTTTGCGAAAAATCGAGGTCGTCAGCAGTCAGTGTATCAGCATCTAGCCCTTGATAAACATCTCCTCTAAATGCAAAAACACAGGCACGTGCATTTTTCTTAGTAAAGGGCGTTTCGAATTCCTGAAATCGGTCGTAGTTCAATATTGCTAATTTATCACTTAACTTCATTAACTCTGCAATATCCTGGGGTGCCAGATGTTTTATTTGATCAATGATCTGCTGGGACTGCGCCAAAAAGCGAGGTTTGGTTGTTTTTGTACTGGCAACAGGTGAATCGAAATCAAGGCTTTTAGCGGGTGATATAACAGTTAACATCTACAGTTCTTAATGGGTCATTGATGGTGTGGTGATGATAACAGAATTGGCCCATTTGAGAAGACTCAAAACAGCAGTATAGAGTTTCTCTATCATTGGTATTTAGTAAGTAGTGACGTCATTACCCGTCAGGTAGGACTCAAGAGCTGATGCTTGCCGATTCTAGCTAAATCAAGTAAGTTAGAGTTCTATGTGTCTACAGGAATTTACTCTAAATGAACCGATTATCCTATTCTTTCCTTTGTCTGATTCTCTTCTTTGGCTTAATGTCAGATGTTGTTGCTCGAAATAATCCACTCGACGGTCCCGAGCAGATGATAGTAAAGTCAATTGACGATAATAAACAAGCCAATTTAGCGCTGCTGGAAAAAGTGGTAAATATCAATAGCGGGACTATGAACTTCTCAGGTGTTAAGAATGTCGGTAGGGTCTTTAAATACGAATTTGAGAAGTTAGGATTTGCGACTCAGTGGATAGATGGTAAGGCATTCAATCGTGCTGGGCATTTGTATGCTAGTTATGGGCTGCAAAACAACAAGCCCGACTCACAAAAAATACTAATGATTGGTCACCTAGATACTGTCTTCGCAGAGAACAGTGCATTTCAATCTTATAAAACGCTCGATGATTATACTGTGTCAGGTCCAGGTATTACGGATATGAAGGGCGGTAATGTCATTATCATTTCAGTTTTACAGGCACTCAAAGATGTAGGTGTTCTCGACAATCTACAAATCAAAGTATTGTTAATGGGGGATGAAGAAAAGCGTGGTGCACCTTATAGTATTGCTACCAAGGAGCTTGTAGAAGCGGGCCAATGGGCAGATATAGCGATGGGATTTGAGGATGGCGATGGCAACCCTAGAACTGCAGTTATTTCACGACGTGGCGCGGTTGGTTGGAAATTAAATGTTAAAGGACGCCCCGCTCATTCGTCACAAATTTTCAGAGAAGGATATGGAGACGGTGCAATTTTTGAAGCGGCCAGAATTCTTAACCAATTTAGAACGAAACTTTCCACGGTGCCCAATTTAACGTTTAATCCTGGAGTTATTGTTGGAGGAACGGATGTTGAATATGATAAGGCGGCGGCCAATGGTACTGCTTTTGGAAAAGCGAATGTAATTGCTCAGTCGACGACGGTTAACGGCGATATTCGGGCACTGTCTCCCCAACAGCTTAAGAAAGCGAAAGCAGTCATGAAAAAAATTATTTCTCAGAACTTAGCGGAAACCTCGGCTGAGATCGAATTCTTTGATGGTTATCCGCCTATGGCCCCCAATGACGGTAATCGCCAGCTTTTGGCTTCTTATAACGATGCAAGTATCGATTTAGGCTACGGGAAGGTGCTCGCAGTTGATCCTAGAAAAGCAGGAGCCGCTGATATTTCTTTTGTCGCCAATCATGTTGAAATGGCACTGGATGGCTTAGGGCTGATGGGGCGAGGTGGACATACTGTAAACGAAGTCGCTGATATTGATACTCTGACTTCTCAAGCGCACCGAGCAGCGGTTGTTATGTATCGATTGTCCAAAAAGTAGTATGGGCAAGTATCCGAATTTGGAATACGCAGAGAAGGGATTCGCTATCTTTAGAGAATTGTACGATTCGAACGAGATTGCTCAAATTGGAAAAGTGATTAAGTGTTTTCACAAATCCTGGATTACCAAAAATAAAGAGTTCTACAATCAGAATGCAATCAACTCAGCTTATCTCACCGGAAGAGAACACTTAGACGAAATACGACGACAAACTCTGTTTAAGTTCATAACCAGTACTCGCCTGATGGAAGTCGTACACTCCATAATTCCGGAACAAGCAGCTTTTATGAATACTCAGTTGTTTTTCGATCCAGTTAATCATCAGCAAAATAATTACTGGCATCGCGACCATCAATACCACCTGTCCCCAAAGCAGCAAAGAGAAGTGCTCGATAAAGACAATGTGATTCATTTTCGAATTCCATTAAAGCCTGAACGCGGTGTCGAGCTTGTTCCTGGTACGCATAAACGTTGGGATACAGGCGAAGAGCTAGAGATTAGACTGGAAGAAAATGCTCGACATAATCATGAGGCACTTTCGTCAGGTGTCGAAGTTTCACTAGGTGCAGGTGACCTGTTGGTATTTTCCGGTACCATGATTCATCGAGGGCTGTACGGTCGTGACCGATTAGCATTAGACATCATATTTTGTGACTCAAAACCGCATTTGTTGGAGTTTGTGAGATTGGATTGCTTACCATCTGAACAGGAACTTTCGAGCTATGAAGATTCCTCAGCGTTAGCAAATACCATTGAAGTCTTGAGAAAACTTTCTGAAAAATAAGATTAGCTGACAGCTGTCTTTAAGTGTTGAGTATTTCTGACGCCGTTTATATTTTATATAGTTATTAATATACTTTGATGGAAATAATAGGGAACGATAAGGTTTTGTCACAAAACTTAATAGCTTCCCAAAGGCTGTAAGGTTTCGGTTCACTTCTGTGTATTTCAGAATTGCCATTTACAACTCAAGAGTTGTAAACGGAAATTTCGTTTTCTCAATATTTGGCATCACGGTCACGCTAAATCAAAAATGGTTAGCCATTTGAAAGACAACCTGAACGACCAGAGCGATGATTATTAATAACGACAATACAAATGCTCTATATCTATAAGGTACAAAATTTGATCCCGTATGAATATATGAATGAAAATATCTGAGCGCCACATATGACCAGGCTAACGATATTGCCAAAATATCGAACGAACCGGTCAAGTAGGTGATGAAACACAGAGTATAAAATAACATTGGGGACTCAAATTGACTGGCAATATTGTTGGATACTTGAACTACACTCGATGGCCAAGCCTTATTATCTAAGGATGCTTTTTTTAAATCTACACTTTTACTCTTCACCTCAGCTGATTTCCTTAAACCTAATAAAATGT
>JAHRVB010000072.1 GCA_019090895.1 Kangiellaceae bacterium | reverse complement strand
CAGTTTTTAGGCTGACAATGAACCTTCAGCAACGTGTCGGCCTAAAGACCGACCTACAAAGTTCAAAAGATTAAAGGATTAAAGGATTAAAGGATTAAAAGAATTCACCACAGAGGTACAGAGAGCACTGAGAAAAGACTAATGTATTTTTTGTGCGGTGTATCCCGAACCAATGTAGGTTAGTCTTTAGGCTGACAATGAACCTTCAGCAACGTGTCGGCCTACAGACCGACCTACAAAGTTCAAGAGATAAAAGGATTAAAAGAATTCACCACAGAGGACACAGAGGACACAGAGAAAAGATTTACGTATTTTTTGTGCGGAGTATCCCGAACCAATGTAGGTCAGTCTTTAGGCTGACAATAAACCTTCAGCAACATGTCGGCCTAAAGACCGACCTACAAAGTTCAAGAGATTAAAGGATTAAAAGTTTAAGAGATTAAAAGAATTCATCACAGAGGCAAGCTGTGCCTCTGTGATAAAAATGTTTTGAATTTAAATAAAGGAATTCAATATGAGTTTTGTACCACAAGTTAAAATTCCTGCCACTTATATGCGTGGTGGAACCAGTAAAGGGGTTTTCTTTAACCTAGAAGACTTACCTAAATCAGCGCAGGTCCCGGGCGAGGCGCGTGATAATCTTTTATTGCGAGTTATCGGCAGTCCCGATCCTTACGGCAAACAAACCGATGGCATGGGCGGCGCGACGTCTAGTACTAGTAAAACCGTTATTCTTTCAAAAAGCACTCAACCGGATCATGATGTGGATTATTTATTCGGTCAAGTTGCCATTGACAGACCTTTTGTTGATTGGAGCGGCAACTGCGGAAACTTAACCGCTGCGGTTGGTTCTTTTGCCATTAGCAATGGTTTAGTGGACTCTAGTCGAGTTCCCGAGAATGGTATTGCTGTTGTTAGAATATGGCAAGCCAACATTAAAAAAACGATTATTGCCAATGTCCCTATGACTAATGGTGAAGTACAAGAAACTGGTGATTTTGAATTGGACGGCGTGACTTTTCCCGCAGCGGAAGTTCAAGTTGAATTTATTGATCCATCATCGGCGGACAGTGCAATGTTTCCTACGGGGAATGTTATCGATGAATTAGAAGTTCCCGGAGTAGGGACATTTAAAGCGACGATGATTGCTGCTGGTATTCCAACAATATTTTTAAACGCTAAAGATATCGGATACAAAGGAACAGAGCTGCAGGGTGACATCAATAGTGATGAGAAAGCACTTAAGATGTTCGAAACTATTCGAGCGCATGGTGCTATGAAAATGGGACTTATTACTGATATCAGTGAAGCCAGTGGACGTCAGCACACACCCAAGGTGGCTATCGTAGCTAATCCAATGGATTATGTTTCATCCAGTGGAAAACCTATTTCTGTATCGGAAATCGATCTGAATGTGAGGGCTCTATCAATGGGACTGCTCCATCACGCGATGATGGGAACTGCAGCCGTGGCAATTGCAACAGCGGCCGCCATTCCTGGAACACTGGTTAATTTAGCCGCCGGAGGTGGCGATAGAAATGCAGTACGTTTTGGTCATCCTTCTGGCACATTAAAAGTAGGTGCAAAAGCCAGTTGCATTGATGATGTGTGGTCAGTGGATAAAGCTATTATGAGTCGAAGTGCACGAGTGTTAATGGAAGGATCTGTTCGTATTCCGGGTGGTTCATTTTAAGTTAGTCAACAGTCTGTCTGCGTTAATAAGTGTTAATGTAGACAGACTCCTTAAATCCTTCTGCTAACATCCAGTTCGAAAATTTAATCATCTCATCTAACTTTCTATACTGACCATTTAACGACTGATTTGTTGTGATTTCAAACGATCTTTCCACAACTTCAATCCTATAACGGATTGATATTTAAAGACAAAAAATAGTAGCACCGGATATATATCGCTTAAATTCGTTTAATCCTGGACCTAGAATCATGTGTTAGACTATAAGTGATTGAATTACTTGTGAAATTGGGTTTAAATAGAATTTATCGCCACGGTATAATCCGCTTAAATGAATAGAATACCTGGTTATGAGGCTGCTCAAACATAGTGCATACGAAGGAGAAACAAATGGAACTTATTTATAGTACAGACAATAAATTAGAAATAATTAATTATAAAAATATTTTTGAAAACGAAGGAATTAATTCGAATTTAAAAAATACACTACTTGGTGGTGGTTCTGATCCTGGTCATTCTCAATACTTAGAATTGTGGGTAGACAAACAACACCTAGCTAAAGCTACTCAAATACTAGAATCAATTAATACTGAGACAGAACTATCAGAGTGGATCTGTGACAACTGTAAAGAACCAAATGAGAGTAATTTTAAAATCTGTTGGAACTGTAGTAATGCAGACTCATAACCAATGCGTTAAATACGCACACTGCGTGTGCCGGATGGCTGCTACGCATCCACCGTTTACGCTAAAGTGTTAAGTTCTAGGAGATCGAATGCTTGGGGAGTGGAGAAAGCTAACATTTAAAGACCCAGCTAAGGCTCTTCATAGTTATCGAGCAGTTCAAGAAGCGGTTTCTAGATCTAACGTTGACGCGAAATTAAAAAACCTAAGAACTAATAGTCTGAAGCCCGAGAGAGAAGCCTGGCATTTAGCATTATTTTCATACTTGGTATCTAAGTCGCTAAACTTTCAGGTGTTTTACTCTGAAGTTGAAGATTCAGACTATGATGGTGTGTGTATGTGGGTTAAAGATGAAACGCAGAATTTTGCACCCGTTCAATTGAAAGAACTAGTACCTAGTGACTTGAATCCAACTAGTTCAATTCAGAAAATCATTTCAAAGTTAAAGAAATATACTGATTCTAAAGATTTAATTGTTGCGGTAAAAATGACGAGGAATTTTACGCTAAAGTTTGAAGAATTTGACCTTACGGGATTGAATATCAAGCAGCTTTGGTTATTTGGAGCCACAGAACCTGAGCAGAACAACTGAGTGCTGTATGGCGATGTTCTTGATGACCCAAAACTATATAGGGTGGCTATAGCATGAACTTAACAAACGCGGGCTTGGGACTCGTTCCTCGCCCCAGCCGTAAACGTTAAGTTCCAAATAATATGAATAAAAAATTGAGTACATCGTTTAGTGGAGCATTGCGGAAGTTCTCGTATTGGATGGCAAGTGGCTCCGTCGGCAAACCTTTAATGGAAGGTGTCGAATATCTCGACCTTTATGGTGAGGAGCCGAGTGCAATTGAGCAGGCATTTGCTATATTTGCAAATGTTATTGAGCTCGACGAAGATGGTGTTGTGCAAAATGCAAAGTATGCAGAGCAAAGAGTTGCTCAGTATTTGAGAGCATACTGCGATTCGACTTATGCAGTCAGTCCACCTCTTGAAGATTGGGAAGTTGCTCTACATGAATAAAGAACTTAACCAATCGCAGGAAATCGAAACGCATTAAAACATGCGGAACAATTAAGCAGTATGACTCCCGCAGTTAATAAAGACTTAAAGAATCCCTTACCTTTAATTCTCAATATCAACGTTTAATAAATCGAATTCTAATAAACCGAATTCAATCACAGATTAAAGCCAGTGATATTCGACAGTTCTTTTGTTGGTATTCGTGGATTACACCGCTTGGCGGATTGCCTACCTGACTTATTTCGTCGTGGTGTTTGTCTTCAGTCTATGCTCGTAGCTCTAGTTACTCTATGTATAACCAGCCATTAGAACTCAATATAAATCTGCCAAACCAACTGTCAATAAGAAAACTAAAATTACAACCACAATTACAACCACAACCTTTTCTTTCTAGGAATGGATTCCCGCATAAAAGCCCGCAGGAATGACTAAGGAGTCAGGGTTTCGGGAATGACAGAATAGTTATGGTTTGTCATTCCTGACATGAGGTTGTCAGCAGCAGGGAGATATAATCTCGGCTCTATTCAGCAAGAGAGTTTAAACTATGAAAATGGACTACTGCGTTCTTGGAACAAACAACATGGAGGCATCAGTTAAGTTCTATGATTCGCTTTTCGAACAAACAGAGCTTAACAAAGTATTAACCACTGAAAGGATGATTTTTTGGCAATGTGAGGACTTTGCTTTCGCAATCGCGAAACCTTTTAATGAAGAACCTGCAAGTAATGGTAACGGAACAATGATTGGACTTAATGTTAGCTCTTCTCAAGAGGTAGAGAGACTGCATAAAAAGGCGATTGAATTGGGCGGTACTTGTGAGGGTGAACCAGGTCAAAGAGGACCTAAATTTTCTGCCTATGTAAGAGATTTAGATAAAAACAAAATCGTATTTGCTGTGTAAAGAGCTCAGCAAATGCAAGCAAACGGCGCTAAAATGGAGTATTCTTTTGGCGCATGGAGCTTTGAGGTCAAATAGATGATGTTGCCTACATTAGAAACCAAACAGCTTAAACTCATTCCTCCCAGCAAAGAATGTTTCGAGGCCTACCAACGATTCTATACCGATGCCGATGCATCCGGTATGTATGGCGGACCTATCACCAGCGAACAAGTTTGGGCGCGGTTAAAGGCTGACTTGGGGTCTTGGCACCTGCTTGGATTTGGAGTTTGGGTCATACAACTTAAATCCGACGATAGT
>JAHRVB010000071.1 GCA_019090895.1 Kangiellaceae bacterium | reverse complement strand
TCTTCATATGTTCTGGATAATCTTTATCGTATTTGGCACCATCAAATTTGACACTGTTTAGCTCAGAAAAGTGCTGTGCCATTTGTCCCGCCGACGGTAAGGTGCTTCTGTCAATGTATTCAGTTGGTTGCCAAAGTTTTGATCGTGCGATGGCTTTTTGGCACTGAAAATAGGCTTTTTCGACAGTAATCGAAATTACGCTCTGAGGTGCCTTTGCATTGATTGCGAAGGACTGGCAGAGTTCTGAGTCATTCGAAATTTCCGCTGTACCACTCACTCTAATCGTCTCACCTACATTTGGAATCATAAAAATTAGTCCTATTTGTGGATTGTTGATTATGTTTCTAAGTGAATCGAGACGATTATTACCTTTACGATCGGGAATTAATAAGTGTTTGGAATCGACTACACGAACAAAGCCTGCGGGATCGCCTCGAGGTGAACAATCAATCCCTTTTTCTCCGTAGGTGGCCATAATGATAAATGGAGAGGACTCAATAAACTGACGATAGTGGTCGTTAATATGGTCAATTTCTTTCCACACTGCTCGTTCAACGGGTTGTCCGTAGAGCGCTTCTAATTCTCCAATTGAGTTGATAATAGTCATTATTTTTTCTCTCCAAACGAGCTGACTAATGATTAATCCTAAAACCAGCGGTCACTTACTTTTCCATAATGAAAATATCCCCATTGTCCCAAACGGCGAAATTGGGCAAACGGAAACTTGGGTAAATCAGTATTAAAATAAGGTAAGTATGGAAGTGTTTGCCCGGCCGTCCATTGCGCGAGTCTCTTACCCGCCTGCACTGCAAATGAAACGCCGTTACCGCAGTAGCCTAGTGAATAAGCGACATTTCCCTTTTCATCCGCTTGCCGAATATGGGGTAAATCATCCAAAGAAATACTTATCCAACCAGACCAAGAGTAATCGATTGCCAATTCTTCCACTGCGGGAAAGCTATTACTGAGCACCTTAAGTAATCGATTAGCAAAATAAGGATCATCGGCGTCTTTACCAGAAATCGCGCCGCGACCACCAAATAAAATCCGATTATCAGGTAGTTTACGAAAATAATATTTTAGCGCTCGAGTGTCCATTACCACATTGTCTGTTATGAAATTGGCGGCTTCTATTTGAGCTTCGGTCAATGGTTTCGTTACGATGATTTGGGACAATACCGGTAAAGTTCGGTTATTGGTTGCAAAATGAAATCGATTGGGCGTATAACCATTGGTCGCGATAATCACCTTGTTGGCAGTCACATTGCCTTGAGGTGTACGTAATACTTGTTTGTTGGCGATGGTTTCCCATTCTGTCACCGGCGAATTAGTATGAATGGTCGCACCGAGTTTCTGGGCCATTTTTTGGTAACCCCACGCCAGTTTGAGCGGGTTTATGCCGTAGCAGTCATTAAATTTAATCGCGCCATGGGCATCCTTACTGTCAAAATATTCTGCCCTTATTTGACCGGCGGAGAGTATTTCCGTTTGGTAGTTAAACTCTTTTCTTAGCAATTTAGCTTGCGCCTTTAACTCCGCAATACGCGAAGGCTTATGAGCGATCCGTAAGTATCCATTTGATTGTTGATCGCATTCTATACCGTCGGCGATTAGTTGGTTAACCGTCTCTACACCTTCACTGACTTCATTATAAATTCCCTGCGCTGTCTCGTTACCCCATTGGCTAATCATCGATGAGTAGGCTTTACGGCCTGTGGATTTGAGAATAAAACCAGCATTACGACCACTACATCCCCATGCGGTTTGATTGGCTTCAATAATATGGGCTTTAATATTGTGGTCTCTGGCTAAATGGAGGGCACAGGATAAACCGGTGTAGCCACTGCCAATTATCGCTACATCAACTTGCATATCTTTGATTACCCTACCAGAGTTACTCGGTGGTGGGCCAGAATGTTCGCTCCAATAGCTTGCTGGATAAGGTTTTTCCATGCCAGGAGATGGATCTTTAAGAGGGTCATACATAGTGATAAAAGTGAGTAAAAACATCTCATTGGATTAATGTGGTTCGATTATGGCAAAATAACTAGCTCGAAGAAACTTTGTGAGCGATAAATCGAGCTACAGACTCTTTGAACAAATAGAAATTGAATATAACCTTAAGGTTGCTAATGAAAAAAAATCTAACACTGGTGCCACTTGAAATGGAGCATTTCCAAGGTGTCATTGATCTTGGAAACTTAGTGCACGGCGCCGGATACTTGACGGATGCCATTCTCCAAAGTATTTATCAAAAAGGTTTAAAAGACGGAATTAACTGTAGTTTCGTCATGCTTGATCAAGTTGATAGTGGTGATCACAAGGTGGTTGGGTTCAGATTGACCTACGCGCCAACTAACTGGAAAGTGGACGAATGGTGTTCTCCTGATCTTTGGAAACTGCCCATTGAACAACTTTGCTATTTTAAGAGTAGTACCGTAGACGCCGATTATCGTGGACATGGGGTCGCAAAAACCATGTTGAAAGGTTCGGTTGATGCCGCCAAGAAACAAGGCGCTAGCGGTGGTATTTGTCACACTTGGATGCAAAGCCCCGGAAACGCAGCCTATCATTATTTCGTTAAATGTGGCGGCGAACATCTAAAAACTTACCCTAATCGTTGGTTAGAGGACAGTTATGCAGGTTATCGATGTATTGTTTGTGGTGCTGATGAATATTGCCACTGTGATGCTGGGGAAATGATTCTATATTTTGAGACATTGAAGGGGTAATGAATGTCGGATAATCAAGTACCAAAAAAGAAAACTGTTATTGATGCCGGTAAAGTAAGTTCGACCTTAGACCTACAATCGTTCTTGCCTTATCGAATGTATCGGTTGGCAGCCCAAATGTCGCAATCAGGTCACAAGCTTTCTGATCTCTTGATGCAAACAGGTGTCCAAATTGGTGAACGCGAATGGCGAGTAATTTCGGTACTAGGTTCATACGGAGGTCTCACTAATTCACATGTGGCCGAAGCACTTAGAACCGATGCAGCTACGGTCACTCGAGGCGTTAAAGTTCTTAAAGAACTGGGTTTTGTCGCGACACGTAATTCAAAAAAGGACCGCCGAAAAGTGTTAATTTATTTGACTCAGGATGGCGCTGACTTTCATGACAGGATTACCCCAAAACGAATTGAAACGGGTGATTTGATCGAAGGGTGTTTTTCGGTGGATGAAAAAGAACAATTGCACCATCTACTCAATAAACTTGATCGTCATCTCTATCATTTAGAAAATGAACTAGAAGATGAGTGGGAGTAGGGTTTTGGGAGCTGGAAAACCAGTTACGAGTTGCTAGCGACTAGTTAAAGCCAAAGACTTAAGACAGTTTCGAGTTTCTAGCAAAAGCGAAAACTAGGATTGTTCAAAATCCAGTTGTCGCCATGCTTCGTAGACAAATATTGCCACGCTGTTGGATAGATTCAAACTGCGGCTGTTGGCTACCATGGGTAACCTCAAAATATTATCAAAGGGCATGCTTGCCAGTATTTCGTCAGGCAACCCCCGTGTCTCTGGGCCAAACAGTAAATAATCACCTTGCTGGTAACTCGCTTCAGTGTGCTTCTTAGTCCCTTTTGTTGAACATGAAAACAAGTTCGTCGGCTTTTCCTGTTCCAAAAACGCATCGAAATCTTTATGGATCTTCAATTCAGAAAATTCATAGTAATCAAGGCCAGCGCGGCGCAGCCGTTTGTCATCTAACTCAAAACCACAAGGTTCGATCACATGAAGTTTAAAGCCCGTGTTGGCGCACAGTCGGATGATGTTGCCAGTGTTGGGTGGGATCTCTGGTTCGAAAAGTACAATGTTTAGCATTATTGAATTCTTAGTCGCTATTTCTCAGGGCAATGTTACCACATTCCCTTTATTTAATTGAAAAATACTCGTCGCTTTTCGGGTGGTAAATAGCCATTGAACTGGGCATACTGCTTCGCGACTACTCACTTAACAAACCGACAGATCTTATGAACATTAGAGATTTATTATATCTAGTTTTACTCGCTGCCATGTGGGGAGCCTCATTTCTATTTATGCGTGTATCGGTGCCAGAATTTGGCGCAGTTCCTATGATGGCTTTAAGAGTGTTAATTGCGGGATTGTGTTTGCTGCCGATAGTCTTTTTGAAGAATCGGCAAAAAGTACTGTTCAAAAATATTGGCACCATAAGTATCGTCGGAGTCATTAATTCAGCGATTCCTTTTTCACTGATTGCCTATTCAACGCTTTATGTCACCGCGGGTTTTGCGTCGGTATTGAATGCCGCTACGCCAATGTTTGCTTCAATCATAGCATTCGTTTGGATTGGTAAACGATTGTCAACATTGGCGATAATTGGCTTGATTGTCGGCGCTTTAGGAGTGGTGTTACTCGTCTGGAATAAACTCGACTTCTCTCAAAGTCAGTCAGTACTCGCTATCGCAGCAGGTCTAGGGGCTACGTTGTTTTATGGGATCGCTGCTAATTATAGTAAACAGAAACTAGTAGGAGTCGATTCGCTTTCAACAGCCGCTGGTAGTTTGATTGCGGCCGGAATATTCCTTCTCCCCTTTTCGATTATTTGGTGGCCTGAATCAATGCCTTCACAAGGTGGTTGGATTAATCTAATCGTGTTATCGCTAGCCTGTACAGCATTTGCTCAGCTGCTCTATTTTAAGTTAATCGAAACTTCAGGGGCTACCAATGCCACCACCGTCACTTTTTTGATCCCCGTCTTCGGGCTACTTTGGGGTTATTGGTTTCTTGCAGAAAAATTGGAATTGGATACATTGATTGCCACCGCTGTCATTCTTATAGGGACTGGTCTTACAACAGGATTGATTAGAAAACGTCAAAACTAACTGTTGGGTAATTGACTATAATTCAGCTAAAATGGACGCTAGATTCAGGTTAAGCCGACGCCTCAAATGCGGTTTATAAGGTCCGATATCAATGTTAAAAAAGAGTTGTGTATACCAATGGAATTGGTTAATCGGTTCATGTGTGCGCCGTTTGTGTTTAGTGAGCTCGTTAGGTGTCTTCGGACATGTGAGCGCGGAAGACTATTTAACTAATTACACCGATGAATTCCAGCCTTTAGCGGCACAACTTTTCTCCAACCCGGACCGACTTTCTAAGGACTTGGCTTTGTTGTCTTTTGAGTCGAGTCAACAAACTGAATCAGCTCAAAAATATTTACTGCTAGGACTCGCGAATAACAAATTAGTATTACCGGAAGAAGCATTAATTCAAATAGAGCAAGGATTCGAACAGCTAGCTGCTCTCAACCAACCACAACCGTGGTTAAAGCATTCTTTCAACTTGGCTAAAGCCTCTTCATTTGATTTAATCGGAGATTCGAAACAGGCACTGCCACTTGTTAATAAGGCACTTGATTGGGCTGAAAACAATAGCCATCAGCGACTCTATATTCAAGCATTGGTAATGCGAGGAGTACTCTACAACAATTTAAGTGATTCTGCTAAAGCCTTGGCAGATACACAACTAGCCTATTCTTTGGCGCCTGTGAACGATGGCTTTGTAGCAAAAGGATACATCGCAGGGTTTATTGCGTTAGTTTATGAGTACCGCCGCGAAGCAAAATTATCTATCCCCTATTTTGAAGAAGCCGTGGCTTATCATCGAGAATATAATCGTTGGCGAGATCTGGGCGATGTTATTTATGGGCTGGGTCGAGCCAACCGAAATTTGGGTAATGTTGATTTAGGCCATCGATTAATAAAGGAATCGGTTGAAATAGCACGTCGTGTCAATGACTTTCAAGGTGTAGGGTATGGCTTAAAAGAACTCGCAAGTATTGTAATAGACGGGGGTGACATCGAACAAGCGGAACATCTTTATTTGGAGGCCCTTACTATATTTGAACAATCCGAAAATATATTTACCCTCAGCGATGTTTTGTTATCCCTCGCGAATCTTGAAATAAATAGAGACGACCTCCAAGCGGCAGAAAAATATTTAGCTCAAGTCGAGAATAAAATTAAATCAGACTCTATGAATAGCTACCTATTCAAATTGCACAAATATAGAGCTAATATTTATGAAAGGCGTGGTGAGTTCGAAAAAGCCTATTATCACATTAAAGAAGGTTATCCACCTCAACTAAACTTATTAAGAAAGCAATATACTGAGCATTTTGAACATTTAAAAAACCAATTTGAATTAGATAAACGTGACTCACAAAATCGATTATTGCAGCAAGAAAATATTATTAGTACTAACAATCTAGAAGCTGAAAAGCGCAAAAGTCATTTACTTTATTTGCTAATCGGGTTGGTCATAGTGATTTGTATTTTGCTAAGTCTCATTTTGTATAGAGCAAAACAAAGTAAAAGAGAATTCGAAAAGCTATCTCAAATTGATGAATTGACTAAACTACCCAATCGAAGAAGAATCATGGACCTTCTCTCGAGACAAGTTGATTTCGCTCATAGAGACGGGGTTAACTTTTCGCTAGCTGTTATTGATATGGACTTCTTTAAAAAAATAAACGATCACCTTGGGCATTCTTTTGGTGATGAAGTCCTCTGCGCGTTTGCAGACCTATGCATGAGCTCGGTGAGAAAAACCGATATTCTAGGAAGAATAGGTGGCGAAGAATTCTTAATCGCTTTCCCACAGACGTCAGTTATTCAGGCAAAGACAATTCTCGACAAATTAAGAGTCGCAACAGAATTAATCGCCAAGACTACTAAACTAAAAGATTTGATGACAAAGCATCAGTTAACCGTTTCAATTTCAATCGGAGTAGCAGAATTACGACACACCGAAATGCAGAATGAACTAATGAGCCGTGCGGATTCAGCTCTTTATCAGGCCAAAAATAATGGCCGTAACCGGATTGCTATTGCGCCTTGATGTTTAACACTTCGAACTGCCAGCGAGTTACTTAATGACGTTATTGAAGAAGCTGTTGTTAGTGCTATTTAGCGTATCCGCCTGTCCTTGTGTACACGGATTGGACGACGATTGGCTCACGGTTATTCGTCAAATCCCTTATCAATACAGCAATAACTTTCATGAAAACCTGTCAACCATTCGATCATGGGTACTCTTTGAAAAGGGTTTTTGCGAAAAGCCAAACCGGCATATTTTATTCAATAGCCGAGCGGAATTTTTGGCCTATATCGATAATATGGATAGCAAATCTGAAACCCAACAAAAACTCAATGATACTCGCCGTCAATTAGTCGTCGATAAACGATCACCCAATTGGATCGTAGGGTCCGATCAATCCATCGGGTATCCTTTTGGACTTAATTGCAATCAACCTCATGCAAAAGTGGAAGAATCATTTGCGCGTCTCTTAGGAGAGTCTGAATCAGATAAACTTTGGGGAACATGGGATGGCTTAAAAGCCGGAACAAAAGACAAACCTATTTCCTTGGTCGATTTAGTGGAACTCGTTTATTCACATAAATCGAAACAGATTGGTCAAGCTGTTGTTGCTGAAGAGTTTCGGCATTTTCTCGCACAAATCATTATTGAGAGTGGCGCAAAGAAAAATGGGCTGTCAAAACAAAATGCGATTGGTCTATTGCAATTGAGACCGGAAGTCTTACTAGATTGTCAGATCCCCAAAAAATATTATCGACATCGAATGGCTCAGGTTGATTGTGCAGTCAGGTTATTTCAACAGAACAGACGTAATCTAGAAAAAGTATTTAATCCTTTGTTTGGCCATTTACCTGAGGATAAGAAGGCAGTTATTTTTTCCATGTTGTTGGTGCAAACCTATCACAGTGGCATTGGGCGTATGGCTAACATTTTAACCGAGCAAAAGCTGAATCAAGCGGCTTCTTTTTTCGCCACTAATCATCAGCATTATTCTGCAGAGGATATTGCGACAGGCATAATTTATCACAACATGGGTCGGCAAGACTTAGGAATGGCATCACTCTATTACGTAATCGATGTTGCTATTGTCGCAAATAAATTATGTGAGAAAAAAGCACTAATGACCAGTTGGATCTGCCAGTAAGGTATAGCCGCTTAAACTGAGCTCAGCAAAATGGAACAAACGAGTTAACAGATAAAGTTTGTATCTCATGTAAACATATAGCTCCAAAGTATATCGCTATGGCCGTCTAGACTTCTAAGTCTGTGTATACTCATTGAAATCTTATTTTCTGGAGCTGCACAATGAAACTCGAATCACTCGCCCTACATCACGGTTATACTTCTGAGGAAACGACCAAAGCGGCGGCCGTACCCATTTATCAAACCACTTCTTATACATTTGATGATACTCAACATGGTGCCGATCTCTTCAATTTAGCAGTGCCCGGAAATATTTATACGCGAATAATGAACCCAACGACCGATGTTTTAGAGCAGCGTGTAGCTGCGATGGAAGGTGGTATCGCGGCGCTTGCCGTTTCGTCGGGAATGGCAGCAATCACCTATGCAATTCAATGCATTTGCGAAGTTGGTGATAACATCATCAGTTCCAGCCAGCTCTATGGCGGAACATATAACCTGTTTGCCCATACATTTCCAAAGCAAGGTATTGAAGCTCGGCTAATTTCTCATGATGATTATGAGGCTATCGAGCATGCTATCGACCCAAAAACGAAAGCGATATTTTGTGAATCCATCGGCAATCCGGCAGGTAATATTGTCAATATCAAAAAGCTCGGTGAAATCGCCAACAAGCACGGCGTCCCATTAATTGTTGATAATACTGTAGCGACACCCTACATCTGTAAACCATTTGAGCTCGGCGCTCATATTGTTGTTCACTCCTTGACTAAATACATTGGCGGTCACGGAACGTCGATTGGCGGCATTATCGTTGATTCAGGTAAGTTTGACTGGGCTGCTAATAAGGAACGTTTTCCGGTATTGAATCAACCGGACCCTTCTTATCATGGTGTGGTATATACGGAGGCTCTTGGGGCCGCGGCTTATATTGGACGATGCCGTGTTGTTCCGCTTCGAAATACCGGTGCAGCGATTTCCCCTATGAATGCATTTCAAATTCTACAAGGATTAGAAACACTCGGATTGCGGATGGAAAGACATTGCGAAAATGCAGAAAAATTAGCGGCATATTTACAAGCCCACCCAAAAGTTGAATGGGTTAACTACGCAGCGTTAGAGAGCAGTCCTTACAAAGCTGATTGTGAAGAAATCTGTGGTGGCCGGGCGTCCGGAATCCTGAGCTTTGGAATCACTGGAGGCTCTGAAGCAGGTGGTCAATTTATTGATGCGCTGGAGATGATATTGCGTCTGGTTAATATAGGTGACGCGAAATCTCTTGCTTGCCACCCAGCATCAACCACACATCGTCAACTTAATGACGAAGAATTGGCTTCTGCCGGAGTAAGTGCTGATCTAGTACGAATCTCAGTAGGAATCGAGAGTATCGACGACATTATTGCTGATGTGAGTCAGGCGCTCGATAAGGTGGGTTAGCCTTGCTGCCCTCTGAGCGTATTTCTTAGTTGATTAAAACGGCCTGAAAGGGCCGTTTTTTATGGCCAACAGGTTAACTATATTTTCATTAAGAGAACAATCACGGATCTTTAGCTTGGATCTTTTAACGAGACGATCTATCATATAACTACCATTTAATCTTTATTATTCGATAGGTTGTATGTTATGGCTAGAGTGTCCAAGCAAAAACAGCAAGAAATCAGACGGTCGATAATCCTTACCGCCGTTGAAATGTTCTCATCTAACGGTTTTGAGTCAACCACCATGAAGCAGATTGCTCGTGAGGTTGGGATTGGCGACGCGACTATTTACAAATATTTCTCGAGCAAAGACAAACTAATACTGGCTTATTACGGTTTACGCGCTGATGATGCGGTGCAGTTGTTTCTGCAAGAGCCCGAATTAGAGAGTTTCAGCCTGCAAGAAAAATTACAGCTGCTTATTGATATCTACTTAGAAGCCGTACTACCCGATAGAGAATTTGTGGCAGAGAGTCTGGAAAAGATTATGCAATCGCCAAGTATCCTATTTGATGATGTTGCACCGGTAAGAAAAGAGTTCGTTGGAGTGATTGAAGATCTTCTAACGGAAGCTGAAGCAGCAGGCGAAATTAGCAAATCATCGTTTACAGGCTACACAGCAAAACTGACTAACGATTTCATTCTTGCTGTATTACTCTACTGGATTAAGGATGACTCGGACGAGTTTAGCAATACTACTCAGCTTGTTGATATGACTTTGTCTCTTGGTATCGAGATTCTAAAAACGGGCATTGTTAGCAAGGTGACCGACTTAGTGAGCTTTTTTGTAAAAGCGCATCTGTTCCGATTTATGGGTAGCGGTTTTCTAAACAAAATGATTCTTTCAAAAACATTCTCGCGATAAGGAAATTCAATGAGTATCGAGACCAATTCGTCGAATTTAGACGCCACCCTAGTTCAAGATCCAGGTAATGATTCGAACAAAAGAACAGAATCGGAAAATGAAAACCTTTCAAAATCTAAACAAGTCCCTACTTCTAAATTAAAACGATCAGCTATTACAGGATTGGCTGCGGCTCGCGTTGGAGCAAAACATCTAAGTTACAAAACACGCTCATTGCTCACTCGTGAAGAAGACAAAGAAGCATCACGACAAGCCTATGAAGAGCAAATTGGCGAGCTAATCTTCTCGGTACTAACTCAGTTGAGGGGAACGGCGCTAAAAGTCTCTCAAATCTTGAGTATGGAAGCAGATATTCTACCACTGTCGATTAGAGATAAATTGAAAGAAGCGTGTTATCAAGTACCTCCTATTAATCGAGCGCTTGTTAGAAAGCAATTGGTGCAGGAATTCGGCAAAGCGCCGAATGAATTGTTTCGTCAATTCAATAGCCATGCCTTCGCTGCTGCGAGTATTGGTCAAGTGCATCAAGGGATCACTTTCTCGGGTGATGCGGTGGCGATAAAAGTCCAATATCCTGGAATCGCTTCGACAATTGAAAGTGATTTGAAAATTATCGAGACTCTATTTTCTGCGATATCGAGAACAAGTGATTTTCTACCGCAAAAACAAGTGCTCAATGTCATGATGAGCGAAATGCAAGATCGATTACGCGAAGAAGTGAATTATCATGTTGAAGCAAAAAATATTAAATGGTTCAAGGATCGAGTCAAGTTACCCAACATAGTAATACCCGATGTCATCGAAGATTATTCGAGTAAGCGGGTATTAACCTTAGAAATGTTAGAAGGTTATCATTTACGAGAGTGGTTAGAAACAAATCCAACTCAGTTGGAGCGAAATCAACTAGGGCAGCAGCTATTCGACTACTTTTGGTATTGCGTTTTTCACCTAAAGAAAATAAATGCCGATGCTCACCCTGGAAATTTTCTTGTATTGAACAATGGTAACCTCGCAGCATTGGATTTTGGTTGTGTCAGGGAACTTAGTGATGATTTCACAAACAACTTCGTTAATCTAATTCCGGCACTAGTTGCTGTTTTTCATAGCGATAGAGTAGATGGAAATAATGATGGTTTAACAAACTCAACTAAGTCTATTGAACAACTTCACAAAGCATACTCTTCGCTTAAAGTGATTTCGTCGGAAGTATCAGCAGAGCAATTCCAGCAAGAGTTATTACCATCGATTGAACCGTTCGGGCGATGGTTATGTGAGGCGTACGTCTTAGAGGAATTCGATTTTTCCAACAAACAGCCCTGTCCGGGTAAACCGGATGAGCATAGCAAAGCCTTAGTAAAACATCTAGACGGACTATTTCAGGAGCAACTTTGCTTCGACCGAGCGCACTTAGGTTTAATGAACTTACTCACAGAAATGAAAGCCGTGATTAAGACCGATTGGAATAAATATTACCTTGCTGAAAGCGATGAATCAGTCCACTCAACAAAATAGTTTACCGCCAGGCCAAAAAGAAAGGGATGATTTTCCTCGTTTTGGTTTGCCTGCTTATGCAGATCGAATTAGCGGTGAACTAGGACCTATTAGTTTGTCTATCGGTGGTGAGATTGAACATCCCTTTAAAATCACCAATCAAGAATTAGTTGTCCTCAAAAAAGCTGAGCAAACGAGCGATTTTCATTGCGTGACTACTTGGAGTAAATGTGATTTAACTTGGGGAGGTTATCGCTTTTCAGAATTTTATGATTTGCTAATAAAGCCTAAGCTGAAGTTAGCAGAATCCATCGAATGGGTGATATTTAAAAGTTTAGACGGCTATAGAGCAAGAATGTGTTTAGCTGACCTTCTAAAAGATGATGTAATGCTGGCCGACAAACTAAATGGACAAAAGCTCTGCAAAGCGCATGGCGCTCCGTTGCGCTTAGTCGTTCCTAAACATTACGGGTACAAGAATCCAAAACATCTTAAAGCGATAGAATTCCACGGAAATAATTATCAGTTTAAACCGCCACTACTTTCGTTTATGGAGCATCCTCGTGGAAG
>JAHRVB010000070.1 GCA_019090895.1 Kangiellaceae bacterium | reverse complement strand
TCAGTATCAATTGGATTCTAGTGATCTTGTTGGGATTCTTACTGACTGAATTTACTGATTTAGTCCGTTTGAATGCTCAGCCCTATATTTCATTGACCACCAATTTAGTCGGACAACTAGTGCTGAGCTTAGTTAGCTTTGTACTAGTACTAATATTGTCATTAAAACTCCTTAATCAATCAGAATTCTTTCTTGGACTGTCTGAATTTGAAGAGTCAGAGCTAAATAGCTCTATCGATTCAGACATAGGAGAGCAATCGAATGATGTTGATGCCGGCTCGACTGATTCAGGTTCAGATTCACTCAGCTCCGCCTCTAATGACTTAGAGTCTGAACAGCTTATATTCGATGAAGTAAAAAATGCACTAAAAAAGCAGAAGCTCTATACCATTCCGCGGTTGAGCTTAACGGACGTTTCCAAAGAAACCTCATTTTTAGAAAGGGATATTTCAAGAGCTATTAATTTGGTGGGTGAAACCAACTTTTGCGAGTTTGTTAATCAATTGAGAATAGACTCAGTCATAGAGCAACTGCCACTCAAAAATAGAACCATTCTGGATATGGCACTGGAATCAGGGTTTAATTCCAAGTCGTCATTTAATGCCGCGTTTAAACGGACAACTAAGATGACACCGAGCCAATTCATAAGAAATAGGGCTCAGGATTAAAAATCACCGTTTTAAAGTGCAGGATCAAGATTCCGTACGCATTCTCACCCATTAAGTCACAAGATGGAACCTTTCTAACCATCAGCAAAGTAGTGATTTAATGAAACTCCAACTAATTAGCTTCAAAACTCGATTGATAATCTATCTAAAACGATCAGCTTCCGTGATTTTTCTATTGTGTTTCGTCAGTGTCATTTTCATTTTCATTTTCAACGCCAAACAGTTTAAACCCGGTGGATTACAACCGGTTGTCAGTGGCAAACAATATGTACTTGATAACGTTAATTTGGTGATGGTCGAGGAACAAACAATCCTCAAAAACCAACAACTGGTGATCAACGACGGGGTGATAGAGGACATTCTACCTTCGGGAAATACAACTCAGACGGCTTACCAAGTGATAGACGGTAACAATGCCTTTGTGACCCCAGGTCTATTTGATATGCATGTCCACCATCTCGAACGTAAAGCATTGGCTTTAAGTTTGGCACATGGGGTGACATCCGTGCGAATGATGCGCGGTTATCGAATGCATTTACTTTGGCGAGAGGAGCTTAATAACAATGAGTGGCTGGGCAGTAACTTGTATTTAAGTTCACCGGTTTTTGCTAGCAGAAATACCCACCCATTAAACCAACCAGTGCTTTCGCCAAAACATGCCCGTGAATTAGTTGAGGCGGCTCATGAACAACAGTTCGACCTGATCAAATTATACGGTTATATGGATCCTGCGGAGTTTGAGGCAGTCATTGAAAGAGCTAATGAACTGGGAATGGCTGTAGCTAAACACGGCCCACATCCCGCAAGAGGGTCTAGTTGGCAATATCTAGACGGCCTTCAATCCTTAGAACATGTTGAAGATATCTATCAAGGTCTGCTTGATTACCAATTTGATCGAAAAGAGTTAGTCAGAGCGGTGGTAAAAATTAAGGCAACCGGTGTGCCTGTCACACCGACCTTAGCCGTATTTGATCACTTAAGTCTTTTGAGTAATGAAAAACATGATTACATTGCACAGCTCCCTTTGGAATATTTAAATCCGGTAAGGATGGATATTGAAGAAGAACATGCGATTACTCGTTGGTTGTCGGATACACCGAAACAAAGCGCCTTTCATATCACCAAAGGGGACTTTTTAAAAGAGATTGTCAAAGAGCTGCACCGACAACAAGTTAGTCTGTTAGTCGGTTCTGACTCTGGCATGATGTACATGGCGGCGGGTGTGTCTAGCCATAGGGAAATGGCACTGTTAAAACAATCTGGGCTTAGTGATTTTGATGTGATTATAGCTGCGACTATTAATCCTGCAAACGCGCTTAAAGTCAGTGAGCGGTATGGCAGTATAAAAGTAGGGAAAGTCGCTGATTTGGTCATTACCGATCAAGATCCTACCGTTGATATTGCTCATTTAGAAGTGCCTTATGCGGTGATAAAAAATGGGCAGTGGTTATCGAGGGAGCAGCTTGATGAGTTAAAAGAGTCAGCAAAAACTCATCCGAGTTTTTGGGTGACTGCGACATTGCTTATTGAGGATGTGATTTATCGGTACTTTAGTTAGTAGGGATTTTTTAAGAGCGTGAGCGAGCTCTTTTCTTCCGCTGACTCTGGTTCAACAAATTTTGGATTTAGTTTTTTTATTTAGGGTCAAAGGCGTTTCGCAGCGCTGCGCTCTGACTGCGACATACTTTTGTGAAAGAACAAAAGTATGCAAAAGCCTTTAACGCTGTAAATAACTAATCAGTTACTTGTCGATAGATTTTACAAGCCTGATCGTTCACATTTTGTTGAGAGAGAGTCAGCGGAAGAAAAGAGCTCGCTCACGCTCATTTACTTTTCTTGTCTACCCGCTGTCTCATGAGTTTCACCATTCCGTTATAGCCGCTAGGCGGGAGTGATTTCGTTGTCATAGCTTTCCAATTTACATACGAATACTTTAAATCGTATGTACAGGCGGTTTTTCGCCCAGTGGCTAAGAGCAACCCGACAGCCTCATGCCCATCGGAACAGTGAAAAAGCTGTTTGAGCATAGCGAGTTCTTTTTCACCCGATGGGCGCTAAGAGCCAATCGGTTTTATATTTAGTTATTAGAAGCATTCAGTAAAATAAGATAATGCTCGTTTCAACGTAAGAACTTTTTGGCTACTTTTGTGTTCTAACAAAAGTGGCTCGCAGGAAAGCGCAGCGCTGCGAAACGCCTTTGGCCTTAAAACTGAAGATGAAAAGCCCTTATTCTTCTTTAACCAAATACCTAATTAACCGCTTGGTCACACTAAACTCCGAAACATTATCCGGCCAAACCAAATGCAGTGGAATCGATTCAACCCGCCAATCAGACAACACCTCCACCACTTTACCTTGTTCAATCAGCTCATCAGCTTGAAACCCTGCAAGCGTCGCCAAACCCAAACCCGATTGACAAAACTGGCTCATAGCATTAACACTGTCGACGACTATTCGTTTTTCAAAATTAATTTCAAAACTCTCAGCTCTGCTTTTTCTAAGAACTCGACGAGGGGCTAATTGCTGTAAAGCAATCCAATCCCAATTGTTTAAATCCGACGGTTGAGCCGGTGGTGTTTTAGTCTTCATATACTCTGGAGAACAAACGAGTCGGCGTTCAATCACACCAAGCGCTCGGCTTTTAAGGGAGCTGTCTTTTAACGCACCGGCTCTAATCGCTAAATCAACGCCTTTGCCAATTAAATCTTGTTGATCGTCTGAATAGTTCAGTTTGAGCTTTATCTTAGAGTGAGCCAAGGCAAATTCTGCCAATTGCTGATTGATGGGAGATTGAGACAGAGCGGAGGGTAGAGAAATACACACATTACCGGCTGGCTGCTGTTGTTGATCTGAGAGCAAACTTAGTCCTTGTTCTGCGGCCTGCATCATTTCAGTTACTTTTTCAAAAAAAAGCTCACCATCCGATGTAAGTGATAACTTACGGGTAGAACGGTAAAGGAGGGCAGTTCCCACTCGCTTTTCTAAACTCGAAATATGGTAACTCACCACCGACGGCGAGAGTTCCAGCGCTTTAGCGGCTGCCCTAAATGACCCTTTATTTATCACCTCAACAAAGATAGCCATGGCTTTTAATTCGTTAATCATAGAAGTACTAAGATGCTTATAATGCTATCCATTCGAACAATGAATACCAATTAGAGCATCTAATCATTTAATAGGCAAACCGCTAGACTAGCTATTCACCACTTGGAGTTAGCCCATGACCTTAATATTCACAATGATTTTATTCTCTTTAACTATGTCCGCCACACCGGGCCCGGTTAATCTCATCACTCTGGCTAGCGGGGTTAATCACGGTTTTCGAAAGACGCTTCCATTTGTATCGGGCGCCACTATCGGCTTTGTATTGTTATTGGCAGCTATAGGTTTGGGACTGAGTCTTGTGGCAGAAGACTATCCGCAATTACTGATGAGTTTAAGGTACATCGGCAGTGGTTTTATTGCTTTTATGGCGTTTAGTATTATTCGTGCGCGCGGCAAATTAAAAGTAGAAAAGGGCAACCGGCCCACTTTTGTTCAAGGCGTATTTTTGCAGTGGCTTAACCCCAAGGCCTGGATGGCATGCATTGCCGGTGTGACCGCTTTTAACTCTGAGAATACTGTGAGTATTTTATTGTTATTTATCACAATCTACTTTTTGGTCTGTTATGTTTGCATTGCCCTTTGGGCATTAGCCGGAGATAAAATCAGCCGCTGGCTGGTAGAGAAAATTCACTATGAACGGTTTAACTTGATTATGGGATCGGTATTGATGCTAGTAGCTGTTTACTTGGCTTTTTTGCAGTGAGTTGA
>JAHRVB010000069.1 GCA_019090895.1 Kangiellaceae bacterium | reverse complement strand
TGATGTCGCAAGTTGCGCCGGGTTGGAAACTACGAGTGCTGCTGGCACAAGCATTGTTCGCCAATCCCGATATTTTGTTACTCGATGAGCCGACTAATAACTTGGATATTCATACTATTACTTGGTTGGAAGAATTATTAAATCAACGAAAATGCACCATGATCATCATTTCTCATGATCGACATTTTCTTAATGCTGTTTGTACCCATATGGCTGATATTGATTACGGTGAGTTACGTGTCTATCCGGGTAATTACGAAGCTTTCATGGCTGCATCGTCTTTAATTCAAGAGCAGTTATTGTCCGGTAATGCTAAGAAAGCAGCGGAAATGGAAGAATTACAAGGTTTTGTAAACCGTTTTTCTGCTAACGCCTCTAAGGCAAAACAGGCCAGTTCACGAGCCAAGAAATTAGAAAAGATAAAATTAGATGAAGTGAAGTCTTCAAGCCGACGAACGCCTTCAATTACTTTACGCCAAGATAAGAAACTCCATCGCCAAGCACTAATTCTAGAAGAGCTTTCACTGGGTTTTGATGGTGAGAATTTATTCACCGATGGTAATTTGATTTTAGAAGCTGGCGCTAAGCTTGCTGTAATCGGCGAAAATGGTGTCGGTAAAACCACACTATTACGTTGCCTTGTTGATGAATTGCCTGCGAATCAAGGGGTCGTTAAATGGTCTGAAAACGCGAGCTTTGGTTATTGCCCACAAGACAGTACTAACGACTTCGATACTGACTTGTCATTATTCGATTGGATGTCTCAGTGGCGAACTGCGAAACACGATGATTTGAAAGTTCGCGCAATGCTCGGACGGCTCTTATTCACCGAAGATGATTTCAATAAGAAAGCTAAAGTTTGTTCGGGTGGAGAAAAGAATCGGCTGTTATTCGGTAAACTAATGATGAGTGATATCAACGTGCTTATTATGGATGAGCCAACCAACCATATGGATATGGAAGCCATTGAAGCTTTGAATAATGCACTTACTGAGTGGGATGGAACGCTAATTTTCGTCAGTCATGACAGAGAATTCGTCTCTTCTTTAGCCACTCGAATTGTTGAAATTAAGAATCATCAAGTGATCGACTTTCAAGGTACTTACGATGAGTACTTAGCCAGCCAAGCAGCAAAATCACAGGTTGCATAGCACCAACAACATCAATCCCTTTGAGACTAATTGATGGTCTTAAGGGGGGTGTCCCTTCCTTCCTCGAACTTAAACTCTGATTATCTAGTCCATTAGTCAGCTACAAAACCTTTCTTTAGTCCAGTAAAGCCGCTCGCTGAAGTCCGTTAGCTGGATAAAAACCGACAATCACACACTCCCGATTTGACCGTTAATTCTCCATATCACCCCTAAAAACGATTAGTTTAAATGACAAATTGTAACCGGATGGGTAGTATGGTGGAGTTTTCAATTTCAGCGTACGCCATAAGGCGAGAGAGTAGTTTCTAAACCGGTTTCTTTAAATTTACTTTCTTAGGCGTAATGAAGTTGAAGTTATTATCGTCATTCAAAAATTAATTAGTGGTCGTTTACTTAAAGGTCGTTGTCCTAAAAGTTGTTTTTTGAGTCGTTGGGGATTTAAAGTCGGAGAATGCAATTCTTTTTTTGAAGGAAAAGAGGGATGTATTCAGTTCGACAAAATATGAAACCAAACCAGCGACAATAACCTAATTTCAAAGGATGGCTCTTATGCAACGTAGAAACTTTTTGAGTTCAGCTGGACTCGCTATCACTGGACTTGTTTCCAATCTAGTCAGTCAAACAGCGACCGCATCAACCTCTGTTAATCAATTAACCGCTGAACAAACAGACTTTAAAATAAAACCAGGAGACTGGAAACATTTACGCCACCTATTCCCTTTGACTCATGATTACATTCATCTCGCAACATTTTTGCTGGCCTCTCATCCAACACCTGTGTCCAATGCCATTAATCGACACCGTGATGCTTTTGACAAAAATCCAGCGGACTATTGGCACCAGCACTATGAGACGATTGACGTTAAAATTGCCCAATCTGCTGCCAAATATATGGGGGTGAAGTGGGAAAATATCGCGCTGACCGATAGTACTTCTATGGGGTTAGGTTTAGTTTATAGTGGCTTAAAATTAAAGCAAAATGAGGAGATATTACAAACGACTCATGATCATTATTCGAGCGATTTGTCCCTCAAGCTAAGAGCTGACAGAACCGGCGCAAAAGTGAAACGAGTGTCTCTTTACGACAACCCTGCTAAGGCCAATGTCAAAGATATACTAGCCAGATTGAAATCGGCAATTAACAAGCAAACTAAAGTTGTAGCGGTAACATGGGTGCATTCAATAAGCGGTGTAAAGTTACCTGTTCATACGATTGCAAAAATGATCAAAGCAATCAATCTCAAGCGTAAAGAAGAGAATCAAATAATATTTTGTGTTGATGGCGTTCATGGGTTTGGTATCGAAGATGTTGATATTAGCTCAATCGGTTGTGACTTTTTTGTAGCAGGAACACACAAGTGGATCTTCGGCCCCAGAGGTACTGGCGTAATATGGGGCTCCGATAGAGGTTGGAATAATAGTAATGCGGTTATTCCAAGCTTTAGTCGCTCCTACGAAGTTTGGTTGGGAAATATGACACAACAGCAAGTCCCTATGGGTGAACATATGACCCCAGGAGGGTTTCATTCGTTTGAACACCGATGGGCGTTACCAGCGGCATTCGATTTGCATCTGCAATTGGGTAAGAAAAATGTTCAACAGCGGATTCATCAGCTAAATACTCAGACCAAAATCGGATTGAAAAAAATGAAACACGTTACATTACATACGCCTGTTTCAGCTGACATGTCTTCAGGACAAGTTTGTTTCGATGTTAAAGGGATGAAGCCAGAAGCTGTCGTCGCACATATGCATACCAAAAGCATAATAATGAGTAATACCCCTTATCGACAATCGTTCGCAAGGTTTGCACCAAGCTTGATTAATAATGAAAATGAAATAGAAAGAGCGCTGGCTGAAATCAATAAATTAGGCTAGATATTTTTGACCGATTTTATTTTGCTCATTCGAAAAATAAAGACTATAAGAAATTACAACAATAACAAATGGAATCATTAAAATGAGATACCCAACAATTGCTATTAGCTTTTTTGTCAGCTGCTGTTTGTTGATTAATTCGGGATCTTCCGTTGCGAAAGACTCCGTTAGCGAGTCTTGGCGAAAAGCCAATAGTTTGCAGATTCTAAATGATTTTAGGGACTTATTATCTTTACCCAATGTGGCCGCTGATAAAGCGGCGATGAACAAAAATGCAGACTGGATTGAGCAGTACCTTCAGCAGCGAGAGTTTAAAACCAAACGATTAGTTGCTGGCGGCGCGCCCTACATTTATGCGGAGTTAAATAATCCAGCTGCGACTAAAACGGTGCTAATTTATGCCCATTTTGATGGACAACCTGTTATCGCTGATAAATGGACGACACCACCGTGGCAACCGACACTGAGAGATAATCTAGTGAGCTCTGGTGGCAAAGCCATTCCATGGCCGACTAAAAATAGTGAGGTAAGCGAAGAATCTTTTTTATTCGCTCGTTCTGCTGGCGATGATAAAGCGCCGGTAATAGCATTAATGGCGGCAATTGATGGATTGAAACATGCTGGTATTCAGCCTTCCGTTAATATCAAACTCATTTTAGATGGTGAAGAAGAAGCCGGTTCACCGACTTTGAGTAAAATCATCGCTCAACATGGTTCGTTACTAAAGGCCGATTTAATGTTGTTTTGCGATGGTCCTATGCATCAATCAAGACAACGTCAGTTAGTTTTTGGTGTGCGTGGCGTGATGGGTGTTAACTTAACGACTTACGGTCCCAAAAGACCTCTCCATAGTGGCCATTATGGTAACTGGGCGCCCAATGCTGCTCAGCAAATGGCGAGCATTTTAGCGAGCTTGCATGATCAAAATGGTAAAATTGCGATCAAAAATTATTATGACGACGTACGTAAAATAACGGCAGTCGAACAACAAGCAATTGATGCTATGCCAAATATCGATCAGCAACTTAAGAACGAATTGGATATTCACTCTAAACACATGAAACACACTCGGGTAGAAAATTCAGTGATGGAGCCAGGTGTCATCATAACTGGTATTCAAGTTGGCAGTACCGGTGATAAAGCAAGAAACGTGGTATTACCGAGAGCAACCGCTACAGTTAATATGCGATTGGTCGCTAACCAAAAACCAAGTGACGTTAGAACGTTGGTCGAAAAACATTTCAGCTCTTTAGGTTATTTTATAACGAAGGATGAAGTGACTTCAGAGGTGTTGAAGCGGCATCATAAAGTACTTTTGTTGAACTGGGGAGACAGTGGTTATCCTGCTTTTAGAACCTCATTAGCAAGCTCGATGGCAAGACAACTCAACCGTATTTTAGAAGAATTGGATGGTCGTAAACCATTGATGACTCCAACCATGGGAGGGAGTTTACCTATTTATCTATTTGAACAAGTCGTCGATGCGCCGATTATTATCTTACCTGTGGCTAATCATGATAATAACCAACATGGGCCCGATGAAAATATTCGTATAAAAAATCTCTGGGATGCCATTGACGTTTATTCGGCGGTGATCACCAAACTTTGATGAGCACTTGCAATGACATTTGGAGCGAATGCCTGAAGAGATAGAAATATTTAAAGAAAAATCAATAATTGTATTAGTTTTTGCGAATTGTAACTATGCTTAACTTACCGAGATTTGAGGATGCTTAACATGAAATTATTAAAGCTCGTTTTTGTTATTATGTCAGTTTTGCTCATGGTGGCCTGCACTGAGAGTAAATACACCAAAATGTCTGATACGGAATTAAGAGAAAAGAAACGCCATTGCGACAGTATTCCGCAGAAATCAACTGTCTTTGCTACGGGTTGTGAAAATGTTAAAAAAGAGATTAAGCGGCGCAAGGAAGAAAAATAGTGTTCAACGAGTGACCATATTTTTGTCGTTTTGAGATACTGGTATTCTAGGATTTCATTTATCTATGCTTGTTTCTAAAAAAACAGCCAATTGTGGCGTTCATTATTTGAGCAGATAATGTCAAGAATGACCAACTGTTTGAGGCTTGTCTACAGAGCTCTACTATTTTAATAACTTAAGTTTTCTCATCAGAAGCACAAAAAATGCTCGTTTATGTTGAATTTTCTTTAAAGCCTGTTTCACGGCTGTTCGGACTGTCTTCAGCGTATAATTGCTGATAAAGTCAGCGGCCTAATTCTTTGCTCTACCAAAAATTATGCGTCAATTATCTCCGGTTGTGAAAAGTTTCACTCAACTATTCACGTTAAGTCTTTTTCTGTTTGGTTTAACTTGTCCATCAAGCTTTGCATTTGAATTTGTTAATGCTGGTCCAGCCGTTTCCCAGATTAAGAAAATAGGGGGACTCAACAGCGAACAGATCGGATTTGCAATGCAAGATAGCCGTGGATTTATGTGGCTAGTTAAATCGTCTGGACTCTTTCGATATGATGGAACACGGTTGAAACAACCTGAAAATCTTGTTCAGTTTAACGGTGATAATATTACTGCTATTGTTGAAGGACAGCCGGGTAATATTTGGATTGCTACCACCAATAAAGGATTGGCGCTTTACAATACAAAGAATAACCAATTGACTTTCTTCGGTCTTGAAGAGCAGTTTGAGTTGGACAACAAACATCAAAAAATAGATGCCTTAATTTACAAAAATGGTCATCTTTACCTTGCCAGCCGGCATCAAGTGTTAATCGTGGATGAATCAACCTTATCTGTCAATGAACGACTAAATGTTCCGTTAGTCGAAAATGATTTTCTTTTTCGTATGATGGTGGATTCTAAAGGTCATTTATGGAGCGCTAGTGCTAATGAGGCGGGACTTATACTCTACCAAGATAAACAGTTCAGAACTTTCAAATACAGCAGTGTCGATCCGACCAGTTTACACAGTCAGTTTGTCGTCAATTTTTTAGAAGATAGTCAAGGCAGAATATGGCTTGCGACTTTAGCAGGATTAGAACTTTTTGATCGTGACTCAGAAAGTTTTAAACTCTATAGCCCGCTAGATAAAAGTGATAAAATTTTCCTAGAGCAAGGGGCTGTGGCTAATTTAACAACGAGTTTGGTTGAGGATGAAGATGGTTATATTTGGCTGGGCACTCAATTCAGCGGTTTGTTTAGATTCGACCCAAGTCGCGGTATCTTTAAGCATTTTCCTAAGCTGAAAGGTGCTGATTCGACGATTCCTAGTAACATGATTTACGGTGGCTTATTACTTGATCAGCAGCGAACTTTATGGGCAATGACCCAAAATAGCTTAGTGCGACTCAGTCAGAATAACCGTCACACTAGTCAATGGGTAAACATGGACGAAGAGGATTGCACGCCGTTAAGGTTGATCGAGGAAAAGGATTTTTCATATTTTTCATGTCTTAATTCATTATTTCGATTGAAACAGGATTCGAGTATCGAAAAAGTGATGGATTTTAGTCAAAATATTCTGACCATCAGCAGTGGTACGAACACTAACTCTAATATAGATAGTCAAAAGCGCGGGAGTCCAGATGGGAATGCTCTGTGGATTGGAACAGCCGGTGGCGGGGTTTTTAAAGTTGACACTAAAACTAAGGTTTCGAAACAATACCAGTTCAACAGCGAAACAAAACCATCAATGGGCATTAATGCGGTGATGCAACTTAAGACTGATGAAAACAATACACTGTACGGTTTAGTATTAGAGCATCCAGATAAATCGGGTTCAAATCTCATTCAATATAATCGAAATAAGGACAGGTTCGAACACATAGAAATGGGCATTCAGATGAACGATTTTATTGATGTTAATGCAACGACCTTATTGTTAATTGGAAATCCCAACTATAGTCCTGAAAAATCATTATTTCTTTTTAATAAAGAAAGTCGAGAAGTTCAGCAATTGCCTTATTCGATTGGTCAGGTTTTAGCGGCAAAAGTGTGGAGGGGAACAATCTGGTTAAGTAGCAAAAGTCTTGGATTGATAAAGTTCGATCCTACTAATCAAAATATAGAAACGTTGAAAATCGATAAAGCTGTTTCCATCAGCGGGATGTACATTAATACAAACGATGAACTTTTATTATCTAGCAAGAAGCAACTATATTCTATCAACGGCGAGCAAGAAGGTTTTATTAAGACTCAATGTCTCAGTTGCGATTTAGAATTGGATTATTCAGGGATCAATGGTGGGGATTACGGTCAACTTTTTAACAGTAATGCTTGGTTAACCTCAACCAATCAGTTTTTGATTAGTACAGGCAATCGAATGGTTCGATTCGATCTCGATAAACTTAAACCGGCACTACCGAGAGGTAAGTTATATATCACAGATTTCAAAATTATGAATCAGGCGGTGAACCCTGTATTAGTTCAAACTGCTGAACCATCGAATGGTCCTTCGACATTTGCAACACCGAATACACTAACTCAAAATATTGAATCTACTAAACAAATAACGCTTAACCAAGAGACCACTTTGTTTTCGTTTAGCTTCACTAGAGTGGGATACCTTCATAACGACCAAGTAAAATATCGTTATAAAATGCACGGATTAAATAACCAATGGGTAGAAACAAATGCGAATGACTCGGAAGCGGTATTCTCCAAACTCAATCCTGGTTTGTATACCTTTCAAGTTAAGGCAAGCGATTTTCAAGGTAATTGGGATTCTTCTGAGGAACCCGTTTCTGTAGTGATAAAGGTATTACCCTACTGGTGGCAAACCTGGTGGGCATATGTTCTTTATTGTCTAGTTGCTATAGGCTTTCTGTCGCTGTTCTTTTGGTTATTTTTTCGCGGCAAATTAGCGGACAGTGAGCGTCACAACGCGCTTGAGCTAACCAAGACAAAAGATCGATTGTTTGCCAATTTATCTCATGAGTTTAGAACACCGTTGACTTTAATCTTGGGTCCAGTCAAGTCACTAAAAACTACCTCTAATAGTAGACAAGCTCAGCAGAGTATCTCGTTGATAGAGAGAAACGCTAATCGATTGTTATCCATGGTGGACCAACTACTGGATCTGGCAAAGCTTAAAGACGACAGTCGTCAAGCATTTAGTGAACAACAAGTTTTGCCCACTTGCTTATTTGTTATTCAGTCTTTTTCATCGGTTGCCCTGGATAAGAACATATCGTTGCAATTAAACAGCGAATTGGATGATAGTTGGTGGGTAAGCGCAACGGATAAAGCGCTTGAAACCATCTTGTTTAATTTGATTGCCAATGCCATCAAATACACGCCAGAAGGCGGGCGGGTAGATATTAAAGTTAATGCGCTTACGGATTCGATTGAGTTTAAGGTACTTGATTCTGGTTGTGGTATCGCATTAGAACAACAAGCTTTTATCTTTGAACGTTTCTCTCGAGTAGATAATGATCTCCCTACGACCAGCGGAGTAGGTATTGGGTTGGCACTGGTTAAAGAATTGATCGAGTTTCTAGGTCGCAATATTTCGGTTCAGAGTGCAGAGAACAAAGGCAGTTGTTTTACTTTCGATTTGGCAAGAGTCAATGTGTCTGCTAAAAGTA